>JBEKLS010000042.1:0-29632 GCA_050010075.1 Binatus sp. (SeqCode)
GGCAGCAGCGGGTAGATTACGAAAGTGAGCAGGCCCAACAGCACGGCGCTGCGAATCTCCTCAGGCTGCAATCCGCCGGCGAATCGCGACAGGCCTTCTTTCCATGCAAGCAGCATCGTCATCACGATGGCCGACGCGATCGCGGTGAAGTAATGGCCTTGTCCGATCAGCGCACCGAGCATCAATGTGACCAGCAGCGCAGCCGAGGTGGTTATTTCCAGCGGCGCATCGCGATCGATCACGTATGCAGATTCGCGAACGGCCTTACTCGGCGCGGTTGCCGGGTCGGCGGTCACGAGCTGCCAATTTTTCAAGAGATGGTGGACGTTCAAAAGGATCACAAGCAAAAACGTTCCGCACAGCGCCGCGATCAGAAGCTCGGGCGCGACCATGTAAGTCAGCGTCCCGAACAATGCGATGATCGCGAAGGTGCGGACACCCACCGCTTTTTGAGCCCACTCCCGCTCCAGGCCTACGAGCAGGCCCACGGCGACGGCCAGCGCTATCTTCGACGCGGCGTCGACGTAAGCAAATGATGCTGCTGTTGTTGAAAACACTTCTTTCGATCTCCTCGGGCAACCATCAACTTTCCGCTTGCAATTGAGAATGCGCCGCGGCCCGGACCGGCAAGCATCGGTCACGTGAAAGCGGCCTTATCGGCTGCGAACTAACAGGAAGCTTGATCGAGGATCGGCGGCGGGCGAACGAACAGCGCGAGGTACTTCAGAAATTCGCGAACGGCAGGCTCGGCGAACGGGCCAACGGAACCCGAGATATGCTGATGCGGCGCAGTAGCAGTATGCAGCCCACGATTAACGGCTAGTGCGAGAGCGCTCGCGTCATGTACGTCGGCGAAGATTCGGCCAGACTTGTCACTGCCAGGTTGGAGGTCGCCGTGGAGAACGTGTTTGGCCGGAAACGTGAAGAGTTGGTCGTACTTGGCGAGTTGAACGCGCAGGCTGAGCGAAAATGTGAACAGGAGCATCAGCGCGACGAAGAATTTCAGCCGAAATCGCGCACCGCTTGCTGACACCGATGTTTTGTCGATCGCGCGCCTCACGAGATCGAAGTTATGGCCGCTTCGCAGTTAGATCAATAGAACTGTGCGGCTTGCGAGCGCGAAGCGCGCTTAGACGGAAGCGCTGAAGACGGCCTCGGCGCCAGTTGATTGGATCGCAGCGTCGACGAATTTGCGATCGTCAACGCTCAGCGCCTCGCGCCCTTCGCGCAGCCACTTGAGGCACTTGCCCTGGTAGGGAAATGGTTGCTGCACCCATGGCAGACCATCAATCTCGCATCGCACTTCGCTCGCGCGCGACGCGAGGGCGCGGGCGTTGGCGATTAGAAAAGGCGCATAGACGCGGCCAACTTCGATCAGGAATGGGCGCAACGCCTCGACGGCATCCTTGCGCGAGAGCCATCCGCTATCGTCGACCTCGAGCGACGACAAATCATCGAGATGGGACACCCACGAGACGACGCGCGGCGTCTCGGCCGCTGCGATTGCGGAGGGCGTTGGATCGAAATGCGCCAGTTGGCTCAACTGGCCGAACATGCCGAAGTCGCTGGCTCCAGGCCGCGCGCCCATGAGAAACCGACGACCCGCGACGAGATGCGAATCGAGCAGCGCGAGCAGGCGGCGATAGCTTGCCTCGATAATCGGCGTCGTGACGTCATTCGAGCCGACCACGCGCAGCCGCTCGATTTGACGTTCGGCAATATAGCTGGACATCCTGGCGAGCACGTCGCGACCCAATAGCGGATCGCGGTCGAGCGCGAGCACGTGCGACGCCTTGTGAATGTCAGCCGCGTACTTCCAACGGTAGTGAAACATCGGCTTGGTCAGCCACTCATCGGCGTAATCCTCGAGCAGCGCGTCCAGAAACGCGATCGCTGGATCAGTCGGAATGATCGAACGCGCGAGATACATCTTCTCCAGCCGCTTGATCTGAAAGGTCGAGTCGATCATAGCCTCCTCGCCGCGCCCGGCTTCACCCGGAAAAACGATCACCGGAATCAGCGCGACGGGAACTTCGGGAATGCCGATGTCGTCGGGCGAGCCGCGCAATATCCACGTGAACGGGATACGCCGATAACGCAGCACCGCGCGCATCTTACGCGAGTACGGCGATCCAAATCCGCCAACCAATTTCAGTGGGGGCATCCTTAATTCTCCTGAACGAAAACTAAAACGAGAACATCGCGTTTGTGGCTCAATCGCAGAACTTTCACCCAACCTCTCCCGTTAAAAGAACGGGCGAGGGATTCAGACTTACCCAAAACTGCCCTAACACGGACGAAGTCCCGCATCTTTCTTCTTCACTGGGTGCAGGGGTCACCCCTGCCCAAGGAGGTGCGGAACCCACGGCGGGTTCCGCATTAAATAAAGTGATTTACCCTTCCCCAATCACGCCGGCGCCTCGATAGGGAGCTTGGGATCCCGCTCGGGTGGTAGATTGTCGTACAGATCCGCACGCAAGTCGGACTTCAGCTTCGCATACGCCGGGTCATTCCACAGATTGCGCCATTGCATCGGATCCTCGCGCAGGTTGTAAAGCTCGCCCTCGGTGCCGTCGTAGCGGATGTCGAAAATCTGACCGCGCGGCGCGAGCATCGGCGGGATATTCGCCATGTCGAAACCAACGTCGCGCGTGGATTTCTCGTAAACGGTGAGCACGTAGCCGTCGCGATAGATCGTCCGCAGATGCATCCCGATTGCGGCGAATTGGCTGTCCCATTCTGTGATGACGCGCTCGCGGCCGGAGCCCGGCGCAGTCGGCAGCGGCTTTCCTTGCATCCAGTCGGGAACAGGGACGCCGGCTATCTGGCAGAACGTCGGCGCGAGATCGAGTTGCCCGACCGGCTCCGCGATTTCGTTGTGCGTGACGTTGGCTGACGGCGCGGGCCGCCAAATCATCGGTATCCGCATCAACGCGTCGACGTGGTACGGGCCTTTGTAGAGCAGGCCGAAGTCGCCTTGCAGCTCGCCGTGATCGGTGGTGAAAAACACGTCGGTGCGTGACTCCCATCCGCGCTCGGCAATTCGCGCGAGCACGCGGCCGCAGGCCTGATCGATCAATTCGTTCTCGACATGGGTCAGCGCGTTCACTTCGCGAATCTGATCCTCGGTGAGCTGGCATGGGACGAAGGTGCCGGGCCCGCCCTCGAAGTTGCCGAAGCGGCCCTCGTACCAATCCATCCAATGGCGCGGCTTGCCGGCGAGAATCTTTTCGATTTTCTCGCGTGAGCCCGGGTAGCCGGCGGGCAGATCGAGATCGCGCCAATTGATTCGGCGCGCCTCGTCCTGCGGCGGATCCCACGGATGATGCGGGTCGGGAAAACTCATCCACACGAACCAGTTGTCGCCGGGGTCGAGCGAGTCGAGGTACGCGATCGTGCGCGCGGCCACCCAGTCGGTGTGGTAATGCTCGCGCGGAACAGGGTTGTACTTCACTTCGGGCGCGCCGGTATCGCCGCCGGGCAGCGCGCTCAGAATCGGCGCGAAGCCGGCGATTTCATCGGGATAATTTTTCTGCAGCCAGAGCGAATAGTGCCAGCCGCCGACCGGCGTATGCATCGCGAGTTCCATCCGATCGAAGCCGCGATACGGCCCGGTCGAATCCTTGCGCGCCATCTGGTTCTCGAACCATCGCCCCTGCAAATCAAAAGCGGGCTCGAAATGCGCCTTGCCCAGCAGCGCCGTATGGTAGCCCGCCTTCTCGTGGAGATATGCAGCGACGCTCGGCGCATCCGGCGGCAGCGCGACGCCGTTGGCGACCACGCCATGCGTGCGCACGTACTGGCCGGTAATCATCGTCGAGCGCGCCGGCATGCAGACGACGTTTTGATTATGCGCGCGCCGATAGTTGATGCCGTTGCTCGCGAGCCGGTCGGCGACCGGCGTTTTCGCGATCATGCCGCCGTTGCATCCAAGCGCATCGTAGCGCTGCTGGTCGGTCGTGATGAAAAGGATGTTGCGTCCCATCGGCTTCGACTCCCTCTGGAATTTTATCTCGTGAGCAGCGCCCGGATGGTCGTCGCCATCACGTTGCGCGCCTCGGTTTCGGAAAGCCCCTGATGCCGCCGCATCTGCTCCCATGCGACCCAGCTCGTGGCAACGTCGAGCGCAGCAGTGGTCGCGCGCTTTTCATCGACAGCGAGCTTCGACAGCTCGGCTGCAAACGCGGCAATCGCCGCGGCCCGCATCAAATCGCGCGCATGCTTGAGGCGCTTGGCCAGGGCAGGGCGAAACGGTTCCATCAACACTGCGGCGCGGCGTACCGGCGACAACGTTTCCAGCAGACGGCCGCGCTGCGCGCTGAATTCCTCGATACGGCGCGCGAGCGGCAGCGCGACTGAAATCGGCACCGTGAGCGGCTTGACGCGCTCGGCCTGGCGATCGGCGAGCTCGGCGTAAATCGCATCGAGGTCGTCGAAATGATGGAACACGAGCCGCAGCGAGACGCCCGCGCGCTCGGCGATTCGCGCAGCCGTGGGACGCAGGTCGCCCTCGCCGAGGAGATCCAGCAGCGCATCGACCACTGCACGGCGCGTGCGGGCAGAGCGGGCAAGGCGACCGTCGAGACGGGCAAGCTGCGGCATCAGGAGCGGGAAGTTATTACATCATCAGTGCAATTACAATGGTCGCGCGACCTAACCCCTAACCCCTTCCCCTGGTGGAAGGGGAACCGGATGAAGAAATACCCGTTCCTCAGAACCGAAGTTGGATCTCAGGCGTTCGCTGGATCCAGCAGCTCGAGCAGGTTCAGCGTGATGCGCAGGGTGAGGCCCCAGATGGTCTGGCCGCCGTAGAGTATTGCCGGAAACTTCGACGAGCGGGTGGCCGGGCCTTCGCTCTTCCATTCGTAGTCGCCGCGAAACTTCGGATCGCGGAGCGCGCTCAGCGGCACGTCGAAGATTTGCGCGACCTCGGACAGTTGCGGCTTGAGCGGCGCGTCGGACGGAATGACGCCGACGAATGGCGCGACGACAATTCCGCTGGTCGTCGTCTGCATCGTGGCGAAGGCGCCGATCACTTCGACGGTCGAAGGATGGATGCCGACTTCTTCGTGCGCCTCGCGCAGAGCGGCGTCGAGCAGGGTCGCATCGACAGGGTCGACGCGTCCGCCCGGAAAGGCGACCTGCCCGCGATGACTCGCGACGTGATCGGAACGGCGGATATAGACGATATGAAGTTCGCCGCCGCGATCGAACAGCGGAATCAGCACGGCGGCTGCGTTGGTCTTGTTCGCGAGCGCCTCGCGCGGCGCGGGGGTGACGCCGGAAAGCTTGCGGCGGATGGTCTCGACCTGGCTGGCAAACGTGGCGTCGTCTCTCATCGCTACAGATAATCGCGCGCGACGCCTCGCTTGCAAGCGCGCCGGCGGTTTTCAATGGCGGCCACGCCACGCTAACCTCAACTCGGCGCCGCACGAGAGCGAATTCACAAGATGCGATATTTGATTGGCAGGTACCACGAAATCGCGCTCAAGGGGCGCAATCAGTGGCGCTTCATCGATCAGGTGAAACAGAATCTGCGCGATACTTTCCGCGACTACCGGCTCGGCAATATGCGCAGCGTCGGGCCGCGCCTGCTGGTGCCGATTCCCGACGAGCTGAGCGACGAGACTGCAGCCGAGCGCGCGGCGCTGATTTTCGGGCTGCAAAATTTCTCGCTCAGCTACTCGACGCCGCGCGATATCGAATCGATAACTCGCGAGGCGATCCTGCGCGCGACCGGCAGCAAGGCGCGGACGTTTGCGGTGCGGACCAAGCGCGAGGACAAGCGCTTCGCGATGAACTCGGTCGAGATAGATCGCGCGGTCGGCGGCGAGGTGCAGGAAGCGCTCGGCTTCGAAGTGGATCTGAGCGCGCCCGAGCTCACGATATCGATCGAGATAATGAACGACGCCGCGTACGTGTCGGCGGGCAAGATGCCGGGTGCGGGCGGGTTGCCGGTGGGAGTGACCGGGCGCGGAATGGCGCTGTTGTCGGGCGGGATCGACTCGCCGGTTGCGGCCTATCGCATGATGCGGCGCGGGCTCAGGCTGGACTTCGTGCACTTTCATGCTCATCCGCTCGTGTCAGCCGCGAGCCGCGAGAAGGCGGCGGAGCTGGCGGCGCATCTGACGCGATGGCAGGCGCGGTCGGCGCTGATGCTGGTGCCGTTTGGAAATTTGCAGCGCGAGATCGTGGCGAACACCCTGCGCCCGCTACGCGTCGTGTTGTATCGGCGCTTCATGCTGCGAATCGCGAGCGCACTCGCGGAGCGTTCGCAGGCGACCGTGCTGGTGACGGGCGAAAGCCTCGGGCAGGTCGCGTCGCAGACGCTCGAGAACATGGCGGTGATCGAAAAGGCGGCGTCGTTCCCGGTCATGCGGCCGTTGGTCGGTATGGACAAAAACGAAATCATCGATCAGGCGCGGCGGCTGCACACGTTCGAGACCTCGATAATTCCCGACGAGGATTGCTGCACGCTGTTCGTGCCGGCGCATCCGGAGACGCGCGCTCAAATCGAGGAAGTCGTGGCGGCCGAGTCGCACTTCGACATCCCGCGGATGGTCGAAGACGCGGTGCGCGCCACCGAAGTGCAGCGATTCTGGTTTCCGTCGCGAGCCGGCCAACCTGCTACGGCCAGAGCGTCAGAAACGCAGTATTGATCGCGAGCGTGATCAGCGTGATCGGCACGCCCACGCGCAGGTAATCGACAAAGGTCACGTTAATCTTCCGCCGCCGCGCCTGCTCGACCACGATCAGATTGGCGATCGATCCAACCAGCGTGAGATTTCCCGCGTAAGTGCTGGCGCTCGCGATCAACAGCGCGACGGCGCGCGTGCCGCCAAGCATCGGAAAGAGCGGGCGGAACAGCAGTGCCGCCGGCACGTTGCTGACCAGGTTGGAAAGGATCGCGACGACGACGGTCAGAGTTACGGGATGCGTCAAGCGCTGGACGCCGATGCGGTTCACGACTTCGGTCAGCCAGCCGGTGGTTTGGAAGCCGGCCACCACGATGAAGAGGCCGGTGAACATCGCGAGCATCGTCCAGTCGATCAGATGATACACGCGAGCCGGCTTGATTCGGCGCGTGAACAATAGGATCACCCCTGCGCTCATCGCGACGAGGTCAGTCGGATAGCCGGCGACGAACATCGCGAACGCGCCGAGCGCGACGATAGAAGTTTTGATCATCAGCGGGCGGTTGACACGAATCGCGCGTGCCGCGCCGTCATTCGCTGGCAGCGATCCGCGGAGCGACCTTCGGTAAATCGCGGCGATCACGATGAAGTCGAGGACCAGCCCGATGATTGCGACGGGCGCCAGGTGAAGCGCGAAGCTCGCATAGCCGAGATGCGCGAAGCCGGCGACGATCATGTTCTGCGGGTTGCCGGTGATGGTCGCGGCGCTGCCGATGTTGCTGGCGGTCGCGAGTCCGAGCAGAAGCGGTACAGCGTCGACGCCGGCAATTTCGGCCGCGTCGATTACCAGAGGCGTCAGCGCGATGCATACCACGTCATTTATGAAAAAGGCGGCGAGCAAGCCGGACGCTGCGACCGTCATCGCAAGCATGCCGAAGCCTGTTCGTGCGCGGCTCAGCAGGGTGCGTGCAAAATACGCGAACGCTCCCGAGAGCCGCATGTTCGCAACGACGATCATCATCCCGAGCAGCAGCGCTATCGTGTGGAAGTCGATGGCGTGCTCGGCCGCACCTTCGCTGAGCGCGCCCGTCACGACCATCGCGACCGCGCCCGCCAATGCGGCGCCGGTGCGATCGATTCGTAGCCGCGGGACTTCGCCGAGCGCGATCACGGCATAGGTCAGGGCGAATATGATGAGAGTCAGGAGGTGGCCGGGCAGCATGGCGGATGGTTCCAGGGTATTGGCAGCAGCGGTATCAAAGGTATAGTTCCAGCGTATTGATATGGATATTCCACTCAAGGTGGCGGAACTCGATCACGTCGTCCTGCGATGCCGCGACCAGGATCGCGCGCTTGACTTCTACACGCGCATCCTGGGTCTCAGCGAGGAGCGGCGGATGGAGCAGATCGGATTGATACAGTTGCGCGCGGGCAGCGGCTTGATCGATCTGATTCCCACCGGCGATCCGCGGGTCGAGAGGTCGCTCAACGTCGACCACGTATGCATCGGGGTCGAGGCTCGCGACCTGAACGAGGTCGTCCGCTATCTCCGCGGCCAGTCGGTCGAGGTAATCACTGAGCCGGTTATGCGTTATGGGGCGCACGGTCAGGGTCTTTCGATCTACGTGAAGGATCCCGAAGGTAACGTGATCGAGCTCAAGCAGATGCCGACCGGGTCGTAGGCTGCGGGGTCTGCGGCCGGTCGCATAGCGCGCCTTTTTTCTGATAAGCAGGACTGTCGCCAGGCACGATGCCGGCCAGTGGGGGCCGCTGTGCCGACTTGTTTTTGGCGGGAGCGACATTACAATCGAACAGTTTGCGGACTGCGCGAAGAGGGATTTCGACGATGACCAAGATCAGAATTCAAGCCAAAGGCGCGATGCTTGCGGCTGCGATGGTTTGTGCGTTTTTCGCGGCAGGATGCCAGGGTCATACGCCGCAGAGCGCGGCAAGTGACTATCTGAACAACCTGAAACTCTACAATTACCCGGCGGCCTACCAGGCGATGACGCATGAGGACCAAGTCGATCGCACGATGGATCAGTTCCTGGAAGAAATCCCGATGGCGCCCGATGTGAGCAGGGACTGGTTCAAGGGCATCCTGCGTACCTATGACTACAAGGTAGGCGACGCGAAAATCGACGGCGATAACGCGGTCGTGACCGTCAGTGTGACGCGCCCGGATCTCGCGCTCTGGGAGCGGACGGTCGATGCTTCACTAAGCGGAGACCAGACGCCCGATGCGATGGCGCAAAAGGACCTGACCGACGGCACGTATCCCAAAGTCACCTACGACGACAACATGGTGATGGTGAATCAGGGCGGCCAATGGCGGTTGCGGGTCGACTTCCCGTTCAAGGAAAACATCGTCAAGGAGCATGCCGCTGCCGTCGATCTCTACCATCAGCACGACTACGACAAGGCGATCGCGGCCTACCAGAAAATTCTCGACGAGCTGGACAAGGAGCAGGCGACCGGCACGGCCGGGCTTAAGTTCCAGTACGGGCGCGAGCTTGCCGATATACAGAACGCGCAGAAGCAGATTCCCGACGGACAGGCGTACATCCCGAAAATCGTGTTGAGCGATGTTGATATGAAGATGTCAGCGTCGCGTGTGCCGGGAATCTTCGGCAAGATGACGAACAACGGGGACAAGGCGATCGACGAAGTTCAGTTTACGGTCACCTATTCCGAGGGCAAAGGGAAAAAGAAAAAGGAAGTTTTCACCGAGGTGCATACGCCGGTAGCGACGCCGCTCGAGTTCACCAACTTCGGCCGTCCTGTCCTTCCGTTCATCCCGGGTGAGACGCGCAGCTTCGGCTTCCGGCTGACGGCTGCGCCCGAAATTCAACAGCAGGCGACGCCCGACCTGAACGTCACCTCGATCGTGTTCACGCAGTCGGGCGCGCCGCTGCCCAAGCTTGCGACGCCGTCGCCGTCACCGGGATCGTCACCTGCGGCGTCAGCTTCAGCAGCTGCTCCCGCTGCGTCGGCCGCGGCGCCGAAGACGAACTGACGCGGCCCGGCCGGTCGTCTATGATAGATACGCGGCGCGAGGCGGAAATCCGCTGGGCGCGCGCGTACGACCGCATTGACAGTCAAACTGACCATCGCGATTCCCACGCACAATCGCGCGGCGTCGATGCGTGAGACGCTGGCGAGCATCGCGGCGCTCGCGATACCGGCGGGCGTCGAGGCGGACTGCCTCGTCATCGACAACGCATCGAATGACGATACTGCCGCGGCAATCGACGCGTTCGCGCGCGGCGCGGCGCTCCCGATGCGGCGCGTGTTCGAGCCGCGGATGGGGTCGAGCTTCGCGCGAAATCGTGCGGTCGATGAAACCGCGTCGGACTACATCTTTTTTATCGACGATGACGCCGTGGCCGAGCGCGATTGGGCTGCCGAGTTGCTCGACGAAATGCGACGGCGCGACCTCGACGCGGCGTGCGGCATGGTCCTGCCGCGATGGTCGTCGGCGCCGCCGAACTGGCTTGGGCCGAGTCTCTGGGTAAAGCTCGCGGTACACGACCGTCGCGCGATCGAAGCGGCGCCGGCGTCATCCGCCGAGAAGCTGGATAACTATTTCAGCGCCAATGTCGGCTTCAAGCGATCTGCGTTCGCACGGTTCGGGAAATTTCGCGAGGACCTCGGCGTGGTCGGCGGCAATCCTATTTCCGGCGAGGACACCGAACTGTTCGCGCGAATATTGGCGCGCGGCGGCACGATGGGCTTTGTCCCGCGCGCGATCGTGCATCATATGATCCCGCCCGAGCGGATGAGCCGCGCGTACCTGCGGCGCAAGAGCTTCGCCTTCGGTATGGGCACCGCGTTTGCCGGACTGCAAAATCACAATCGTCTCGACAAGCTCGTCCGCAACGGAGTCAGAATGGCGGCGGCGGCGATGCGCGGCGATCCCGAGCGCGCGATCTACCATGAACTTGAATGCGCGAACTTCCTCGGCTACTGGCGCGGCCGGCTGATCGCAAGATAGCGCGCGCCGATCACTTCACGTAACTCAACATGCCGCGCTTTAGAATTGCCTCGAGATACGGGATCAGCTCGAGGCTCTTGAGGTCATCAGGCGTGGCCCATCGATGCTCGACGTGTTCGTCGGGTCGCAGCTTCACATTCTGAAACACCGTCAGCCGGCATGCGTAGAGCGCCTGCACGTAGGGCTGCGAGACCATGCTGTGCAATCCGAGCAGGTGGTCGATCGCAACGTCAAGCTGGGTTTCCTCCTTGACCTCGCGCAACAGGCAATCCTCGGTACTCTCGCCGAGCGCCATATGGCCGCCGGGAAGATCCCAGCTTCCGGCCCTATACGCCAACACTGGCGCGCGCTTGAGCACCAGTAGCCGCCCGCGGCTCGCGATGACGCCGTGGACGCCGATATAGAATTGCTGCTCCGCCATCGTGATCAAGGCTACCGAGCCGGTCCTCTGGGCGCCACTTCCGCGTTTGTCGCGAGCAACTCGTGCGCAGTACGATGCCAGCGTCTGGTGGAGGAACAACGCATGAAAAAATCCGAGTTCTATCGTGACGCGCGGCGCGACTTGACCGGGCCGCTCGACGGCGTTCGCGTGATCGACGCCACCACGAGCTGGGCAGGACCGATGTGCGCGTGCATTCTCGCTGATCTCGGCGCCGACGTCGTCAAGATCGAGGCTCACGACGGTGAAGTCGCGCGGCGTATACCGCCGGCGCTGCCGGGGCACGAGAAGCAGATCGGATATGCGCAGGCGACCGTCAATCGCAACAAGCGCAGCTTGACGCTCGATCTTCGGCGCGACGAGGGCCGCGAAATTTTTCTGAAACTTGCGGCGCGCTCCGACATCATCGTGCAGAATTTTCGCCCGGGCACATTCGACAAATGGGGCGTCGGCTACAGTCACGTTCGCGCCGTGAAGCCGGACATCATTTACGTGTCGATCAGCGGTTACGGGCAGTTCGGCCCGATTCACGATCGGGTGGCGTACGATCCGCTCGCGCAGGCGATGGGCGGTTTCATTTCGCTCAACGGGCAGCCCGACGGGCCGCCGTCCAAGGCGCCGACCTGGCTGTGCGACGATCTCGGCGGATTGCATGGCGCGATCGGCGCGCTTGGAGCGCTGCGGCATCGCGATCGCACCGGCGAAGGGCAGCACGTCGATGTGGCGATGCTCGACGCGATGCTGTTTCAGTCCAATGGCAACCTGACGCTCGGTGCGATGGGCGTCGAGATCAAGCGATGGGGCAACGAGGTTCCATTCTCGGTTCCGACCAACACCTACCAATGCCGCGACGGGCTCGTGATGGCGGGCGTGCTACTCGACACGCACTGGAAAGTGCTGGCGCGGATGGCGGGGCGCCACGATCTCGCCGATCACAAAGACTACGCGACGATTCCGGGGCGGATGAGTAATCGCAAGGAGTGCGACTCGATGTTTGCGAAGTGGTGCGAGGCGCGCACGGTCGAGGAAGCGGTCGCCGAGTGCGCGAAGGAGGGCATCCCGTGCGCCAAGGTGAGAACCTACGCGGAGGCGGCGCGCGACCCGCATACGCTCGAGCGCGACATGCTCCAACAGGTCGCGCAGGAAGACGGCAAGCTCGCGCCGATCACCGGGCCGGCGGCGAAGTTCTCGCGCACGCCGACGCGCGTACGAACCGGCGCGCCTGCTCTGGGAGCGCATACGGACGAAATCCTGGCGGAACTCGGAATCGATGCTGACGCGCGCAAGCGCCTGCGTGAAAGCGGCGTCGTCTAGCTACGACCCCAGCCGCCGCCGCCGGGCGTTTCGATGCGGATGCGATCGCCCGGTTTGAGATCGATGTTCGTTTTGCCGGGCAGGGCGGTTCGACGGGTGCCGCGAACGAGAATATTTTTGCCGGTCGCACCCGGCCCGCCGCCGGCCAGACCGTAGGGCGCGATTTTTCGTCGCTCGGTGAGCACGCTCACGTTCGAATCGACGAGACACTCGAGCTCGCGAATCAGACCGTCGCCACCGTGCGCGCGACCGCGGCCGCCTGAGCCGCGGCGGATTCGATACTCGGTTATCCGCATCGGATAGTAGGCCTCGAGCGCCTCGATCGGCGTGTTGAGCGTGTTGGTCATGTGCGTGTGAATGCCGGATGCGCCGGGCCGGCCTTTCGCTGCGCCCGCGCCACCCGCGATCGTTTCGTAGTAAGAAAAGTGCCGCTCGCGAAATCGATCGAAGCCGCCGACCGTTAGATTCGACATCGAGCCGGAACTCGCCGCCGGGATGCGGTCCGGCGCGGCCTTGGCGAGCGCGCGAAACAGAACGTCGACGATCCGCTGCGAGGTCTCTACGTTGCCGCCCGCGACCGCTGCAGGAGCTAGCGCGTTGACGATCGAGCCGGGAGGAGCGACGAGCTTGATCGGGCGCATTAGGCCCTCGTTTGCGGGCACGGCTTCGGTCGCGAGGCATTTCATGACGTAGAAAGTCGCGGACAAAGTGATCGCGTAATTTGCGTTGACCGAGCCGCGCACCTGCGGCGCGGAGCCAGTGAAATCGACGACCGCCTTGCCGCCGCCGATTTTGATCGCGACGCGAATCGGAATCGGGCCAGTGCCGAAGCCGTCGTCGTCGAGAAAATCTTCAGCGCGATAGGTTCCAGGCCGTAGCTCGCCGAGCGCCGCCGTCATCAGGCGCGCCGCGTAATCCTTGAGCCCGTCCATCGCAGCTTCGACGGTTTTCCGTCCCGAAGTCTTCACGATTCCGAGCAGCCGCTCGGAGCCGACCGACAGCGCCGCAATCTGCGCGCGCAAGTCGCCCTCGCGCTCCTCGCGCACGCGCGTGTTCGCGAGGAACAGGATCATCACGTCCCGCGCGATTTCGCCGCCGGCGACAATTTTCACCGGCGGCAAGCGGAAGCCTTCCTGGTAGATCTCGGTCGCCAGCGCCATCGAGCCCGGCGCGATTCCGCCGATGTCCGCGTGGTGCGCACGGTTGGCGGCGTACGCGAAGGGCCGCCGCTCGCTCCCGATAAACACGGGAGCAACCACGGTCAGGTCGGGCAGATGGGTGCCACCGTTGAAGGGATCGTTCAGCGCGGCAACGTCGCCGCGCTTGAGATCGAGATTCGCGATCGCCGCGCGTACCGACAGCGGAGTCGAGCCGAGATGCACCGGAATATGCGCGGCCTGCGCGACCAGCTCGCCGCGCGCGTCGAAAATCGCACACGAAAAATCATGCCGCTCCTTGATGTTGGGCGAAAACGCCGTCTGCCCGAGCACGACGCCCATCTCGTCGGCGATCGCCGCGAGGCGGTTGTTCATCACGGCCAAGGTGATCGGATCGAGCTTCATCGTACCGCCTCGAGTTGCAGATTGCCGAAATCGTCGACGTGCAGCGTGAATTCCGGCGCGACGTACGCGGTTGAACTCAGCTCGACGACGATGGCAGGTCCGCGCACGCGCGCGCCTGCGCCGAATGAGTCTCGATTGTAGATCGGCACGGCGCGTTCGCGATCTCCGACCAGTGCGCGTCCATGGGAAACAGGCGCTGGCTTACCGGCCTTACGCGCAATTCGTTTCGGAGTGGCGACGGTTTCGTTTGCGACCGCGCGGATGCGGAGGTTCACTACCTCGACGGCGGCGCTCGCGGAAGAATGTCCGAAAGTTCTGCGATGGGTGGAATGAAAGTCAGCGATGAATTTTGGCGTTAAGGCGATTTCGAGTTCGTACGACTGCCCGCGGTACCGCATGTCGGCCCACAACTCGTGACGAATCGCAGTTGCACCTTCGTGCGCCAGCTCTTTGTGCACGCGGCGGACCAGACCCGCGGCGCGCGCGAGCAGGCCGCTATAATTCGGATTCGTCTCACGCACGGTGAGCGAATACTCACGGCCCATCGGCGCGCTCGTCGCGCCCCAAGCGCACAGCAGACCGGGGTTGCGCGGCATCACGATGCGCCGGATGCCCAGGTCGAGCGCCAGCTCGCAGGCATGCATCGGGCCCGCGCCGCCGAATGCCAGCAGCGCGAAGTCGCGCGGATCGTAGCCACGCTCGACCGTGATCACCCGAATCGCGCGCTCCATGTTGGCGTTGACGACGCGAATTATCCCGCGCGCTGCCGCCAGCGAGTTCGTTTTCATCTCGCGCGCCAGCCGCGAGACCGCGCGCTCGGCGCGTTCCGGATACAGTTTCATCTGGCCGCCCAGGAAATTTGCAGCGACGAGTCTGCCCGCCACCAGATCGGCGTCGGTGACGGTGCATGACTCGCCGCGGCCATAGCATGCGGGTCCGGGATCGGCGCCCGCGCTGTCTGGTCCGACCCGGAGCGAGCCGCCGGCGTCAATCCGCGCGATCGATCCGCCGCCCGCGCCGACAGTGTGAATGTCGATAACGGGCGTGCGCACCGCGTAACCGTCGGGATGACTGAGCGTGCGGATTCGCGCGCGTCGATCGAACAGCGACACGTCGGTCGAGGTCCCGCCCATGTCGAAGGTGATGAAGCGATCGGTGCCGAAGGCGCGCGCCAGGCTCGCCGCGCCAATCACGCCCGCAGCGGGGCCGGATAGAATCGTGCGCACCGGCTCGGCGCGGGCCAGATCGGTACCGATCGCGCTGCCGTTGGACTGCATTACACGCAAGCGCGCTCCTTCGAGCCGGGTCTCAAGATTTTTCAGATGCGACGACATGCGCGGTGCAACGTACGCATTCACGACCGCGGTCGAGAAACGCTCATATTCGCGATACTCGGCGAGAATCCGGTGCGAGACCGAGAGCGGCCGCCCGAGCGGAGCAAGCACTTTCGCGATCGCCTCCTCGCCCGCGGGATTCGCGTACGAGTGAAGCAGGCAGATTGCGAAGGCGTCGGCGTCGCTGCGGGCTGCGGCGCGGCGAATGCGCGCGAGCTCGGCGCGGCTCAGCGATCTGATGATGCTGCCGTCGAACAGCGTGCGCTCGGCGACACCGAAGCGCATCGCGCGCTCGACCAGCGGTTCGGGGCGCGAGGGCGCCAGGGCGTAGAGGTCGTCGCGGTTCTGGCGGCCAATCTCGATCAGGTCTTCGAAACCGGCGTTGGTGAACAGTGCGACGCGCGCGCCTTTTTTCTCGAGCAGCGCGTTGGTCGCGACGGTCGAACTGTAGGTGACGCTCTCGGCCAACGCGTCGCTGCCCGCGAGCATCTCGCGCAGGCCGCGGATGACGGCGTCGGCGGGATCGTCGGGCGTCGAGAGCACCTTGTGCACGCGGATTTCGCCGCCGATGATTGCGACGAGGTCAGTGAAGGTGCCGCCGGTATCGATTCCGACTGCTATGGCGCCACGGCTCCGCCGTTTCACGCCGCTCTCAGCAGTATCTTGAAGTTGAGAGGGTTTTTCGCGGCTTCGAATCCCGCAAGGCCGTCGTCGAGCGCGAAGGCGTCGTCGATCAGCGGGCGCGGATCTATTTTGCCGGCTGCGAGTGCGTCGAGCGCGGGCTGAAAGCGGCCGCATCGCGATCCGATCACCGTGATTTCATTTACGACCACCGGCGCCAGGTTGATTTCGGCTGCCGCGGCCGCGGTGCTCTTCAATATGATCCTGCCGCGCGGGCGGACCAGCTCGACCGCACGCCGAAAACCGGATCCGCTTCCACTGCAATCGACCACGACGTCGAATTTATCGCGCAGCGAGGATTCGTCGGAGGTGTCGAGCCCGAGTGCGGACAGCCGCGCGAGTTTTTCACGATGATGGCCCGCCACCAGCGGCAGATACTTCTCGCTCTTAAGCGCGAGTGCGACCAGCGCGCCGAGCCGGCCGTCCCCGAGCACCACAATTGTCTGATTGCGCGCCAGGTGAGTCTGCTCGAAGATTTCGTACGCTGCAGCCAGCGGCTCGACGAATACTGCGGTGTCGTCGGGCATCGAATCTGGAATCGGAATAAGGTTCGCGTCGGGCAGCCGCAGGAATTCCGCGAAAGCGCCATCGCGGCCGAGGATGCCGAGGACGGTGCGGTTGGGACAATGACGCGCAAGACCCGAGAGGCACGTCGCGCAACGGCCGCATCCCGCGTTGATTTCGCCGACGACGCGTTTCCCACGGAGCGAAGCGTTTTGCGATTCGACTACACGGCCAACAAATTCATGACCGGGAACGCCGCGATACTGCATGTAGCCGCGCGCGATCTCGAGGTCCGTTCCGCAGATGCCGGCGACCGAGACGCGGACAACACTCTCGCCCGGCGGCGCGACGGGGTCCGGGTAGTCGCCGCGAAACTGCAGATGATGTTCGAATGCCAGGGCGCGCATAGCGAACGATTCAAACAAAAAAACCGCAGGGAGGGCTACCCCGCGGTTTCGCGCGACTTCAATTGCTGGAGACGGCTAGTCTGCCGATTTCGCCGAAACGGATTTCTCGGATGACGACGATTTGGATTTCGACGGCGCCTTCGCTTCAGATGAAGACGACTTGGACTCCGATGCGGGCTTCGAGTCACTGGCCGGCTTCGACGACGAATCGGTGCTGCCGTTGGTCGCGGGCGTTGCCGCCGACGAGGCCGACGAATCCGAGTCAGTGCTGGCCGGCGTGCTCTTCTTGGCGTAGTCGGTCGCGTACCATCCGCTGCCTTTCAGGATGAACGAGCCGCGCGAAATTTGGCGCTCGACCTTGCTCTTGCAGGTGGGACACTTTTTGAGCGGCGCTTCTTTGATGCCCTGCATCGCCTCGAAAACGCCGCATTTGTTGCACTTGTATTCGTAGATTGGCATTCGAGAACCGAGACTGCTAATCGAAAACAGCTCTCCCTACACACTAGGTAACCACCATATGCAACGCAGTCAACTGCCGTTTGGTTACCGAGGCGCATGATCCATCAGATCAGCCGGATGTTGCGTTCTATGGTCTTTATTACCGAGTCCATTTTGCCGGTTAGTACTTGTTTGGCCAGGCTCAGGGTGAAGCTTTCCGCCACGTGGAACGGGATATGCGCCGGCAGCGACAGCGCGTAGGGATCGATCACGGCATCGACTACTACCGGACCGCCCTTGTGCGCGAGCGCTTCGGCGAGAGCTGCTTTTACGTCTCCAGGTTCTTCGATACGGATGCCCTTCGCGCCCATCGCTTCGGCCACTTTGGCGAAATTCGGGTTCTTGAAATCCACGCCGAACGGCGTGAAGCCGGCTTCCTGCTGCTCGATGTTGACGAAGTCGAGCGAATCATTGTTAAGGATGATCTGGACTACCGGCGATTTGCGCTGCACTTGGGTCAGCAGGTCGCCGAGGCCGAGCATCGTGAATCCGCCGTCGCCGCAGACAGCAATGGTCTGGCGGCCGGGAAAGGCGAGTTGCGCACCGAATGCGTTCGGGGCGGCATTGGCCATCGAGGCCCATGAAAACGAGCCGAAAATCCGCCGGTTCTTCCCGCCCGTCACATGCCGCGCCACCCAGATGCACGCCGTTCCCGTGTCCACGAAGAACATCGCGTCGTCAGCCGCCAGTTCGCTCAATGTCGCGGCCAGGAATTCCGGACGTATCGGTTTTATCTCCGGTCCTTTCGTCACATAGTGCTGTAAAAGTTCGTGGAACGATCTGGTCTCGGCGACATGCCGCTCGAGAAAAGTGCTGTCAGTCTTCGCGTGGACTTTCGGGAGCAGCGCGGCGACAGTGGTCTTGATATCGCCGACCAGCGCCAAATCAATCGCCGTTCGCCGTCCGATGTGCTTCGAGTTCTTGTCGATCTGGACCTTCTTGACCTTGTCGCCGGGAAGAAATTCCGAGAACGGAAAGTCGGTGCCGAGCAACAGCAACAGATCGGCCTCGTGAATGGCCTTGTATGCTCCGCCGTATCCAAGCAGGCCGGTCATCCCGACCGCGTTGGGATTGTCATGCTCGAGCCATTGCTTGCCGCGAAAGGAGTATCCAACCGGCGCCTTCAACGTGGCCGCCAGCTGCAACACCTCGTCGCGTCCATCGCGGCAGCCGTCGCCACCAAAAATCGCAACCTTGTTCGCGGCCTCGATCATTTCAGCCAGCTTGTCGAGATCGGAGTCCGCCGGGCGCATGATGGGGAGAGCGGCGGGGGTGAAAGCGTGCGCAGAATGGTCCGACACCTTGGACGCCGCGATGTCACCGGGCATCGAGATCAGCGTCGGACCCTTATCGACGACGGCAGTCATAATCGCGGTCGTGACGACGGGCCGCACCTGCTCCGGATTGACGACGCGGCCGATGTAGAGACACGCGGTGTCGAAAAATTTGTATGGGTTCAGCTCTTCCAGCGCGGCAGTATCGATAAGCTTGGTCTCCACATCGCCGGCGATGGCGATGATCGCGGCTCCTTCCTTGCGCGCATCCATCAGGCCATTGAAGAGATGCGTTACGCCCGGGCCGGCAGTTCCGCAAACCGCGACGGGCTTGCCGCTCAGGTAGGAGTCGGCGACTGCGGCGAAGACGCCATATTCTTCGTGGCGCACGTGAATGAACTCGATTTCGCCGTTACGCCGGAGCGCATCGATCACCGGATTGAGCGCATCGCCGACAATGCCGTAGCAGCGTTTGACGCCGGCCTTCGCGAGCATCTCCCACATGACGTCCGCAACTCGTGCCATATAGACTCCTTATGGAGGCCGCTCGATGAATTGTCGGCTGCTTGGTCAGTCTTCTAAAATTTTCTGGATCGTCTCGAGGTCGCGACGTACTTCATTGAGTACGCGGCGAGTTTGACCATCTACTCCCGGCGATTGCGACGATTCGCGCTCCGGCGATGGCGCCGGCGCGTTCTTTGGCAACGGCTTGCCGCTCATCAGCGTCTCGATGCCGAATTCCTTGATGTGCTTGTTGGCGCCGACGATGGTGAAGCCTTCGTCGTGCAGCAGGCGCTTGATGAGCCGCAGCACGTCGAGATCTTTTTCCTGGTAGAAGCGATGCTTGGTGCGCGTGTGCTTGGGTTTGAGAAATGGAAACTGGGTCTCCCAGAAGCGCAGCACATAGGTCTCGACGCCGAGCGCGCGCGCCGCCTCGCCGATCTTCAACCCTCGCTCTGGAATGGTGGTAATCGCGGCGGGCTTTTGCGGGGCAGATTTTCGCCGCCGAACTGATGGCTGGCGTGGCATCGGAGTCATACCCCTGGCTTGGTGCCGTTGTTAACGCGCTCCTTCAACACCTGGCTCGGCTTGAAGGAGAGGACCCGGCGCGAGTCGATGGTGATCGGCTCGCCGGTCTGCGGGTTGCGCCCGCGGCGCGCATGTTTTTGATTGACGAGGAAGGTGCCGAAGCCCGAGATTTTCACTTTCTCACCGTGGCGCAACGAATCCCGGATGATCGCAAACACCGCTTCGACCACTTCACAGGCTTCCTTCTTCGAGGAGCCGACTCGCTCGTAGATCAAATCCACGAGATCCGCTTTGGTCATGCCCTGCGGCGTAACGATCCCCACTCGCTCGCGTTAGGCACGCATTACTGCCGCAACTCCGCCCCCAATCGCATCCGCGCCTGCTCAATCAGCACTGCGTGAATGCGGTTAACCTCCTCATCGGTCAGCGTGCGATCTTTTGCACGGTATCGACAAGCCAACGCTACACTCTTTTTTCCGGCCGCCACTGCCGTCCCCTCGTACACGTCGAAGACCTCGACGCTTTCCAGCAGCGACGCGCCGCATTCCCGAATGGTCTTGACTACCATATCCGCCGGGAAATTCCGATCCAGCACCAACGCCAAATCGCGCCTGATGGCGGGATATTTTGGCGGCGGCTGGAAAGTTTTGCGCGGCGAGAAACCATAGGCAATGAGACTACTCAAGTCAAGTTCGTAGAGCGCGCACGGATCGGTGAGATCGAGGCGCATCGCTTCCGCCGGATGCAGCTCGCCGATCAGGCCAATCGGCGCGCCGTCGAGCGACACGATAGCGCTCCGTCCCGGATGCAGAAACGGCGCATCGGCGGGCTCGATCGCCTTGAACGTCACGCGCGGCGAGATCGCAATCGCATCGAAGTAGGTCTCGAGAATTCCCTTGATCGAGAAAAATCCCGCCGCGACGCTGTGCTCGCCGATCGCGGACAGCGCGTAAGGTCCGTAGCTCACCGCCGCGATGTGCAGATGCTCGGACGCGATGTCGCCGTCCATGCGGAAGGTCTTGCCGATTTCAAACGCGTGAAAGGCATGCGCCTCGCGATTCAAATTGAATCTGAGCGCAGTGACGAGTCCCGGAATCAGGCTCACGCGCAGCTCGCTGAGTTCCGCCGACAGTGGGTTGGTCACTTTGACCGGGTGCGCCGCCGTTTGAATGCCGGAAAAGCGTGCGTTGTCGGCGGGCGCGATGAAGGCGATGGTCGCGGCCTCGGTCAGGCCGCATCCCAGCATCACCTCGCGCGTGCCCTTGATGAACTCGCGCTCACGATTTACCGGCGCAAGCCCACTTACGCGTTCGGGCAGCAGCGCGGGAATGTCCTCGAGACCGCCGAGGCGCGCGACTTCCTCGATCAGGTCGGCCTGTTCGACCAGGTCGGAGCGGAACGACGGCGGGACTACGGCGAGCACACCCTTGGCGCGCGTACTTACCTGCGAGCCGAGCGATTTGAGACGGGTCCGCGCGACCCCCGGCGCGATCGCGACGCCGAGCAGCGATTCCATCGCGCCGAGGTCCAGCGCAATCTCGCGCGGCTCGGCTTTGCGCGGCTCGAAGTCGGCAATCGGCGACGCTTCGCGCCCGCGCGCGATTCGGCGGATCAATTCGGCCGCACGAATCAGCGCGCCGACCTGTCCGGCGCGATCGATGCCTCGTTCGAAGCGATAGCTCGCCTCGCTGCGCAGACCGAGGCGCCGCGCAGTGCGCGCGATTGTCATCGGCTCGAAGTACGCGCTCTCGAGCAGAATCGTCTCGGTCGAATCGCTGACTTCCGAGTTGAGTCCGCCCATCACGCCCGCGATGGCGAGCGGCTTGTCGCTGTCGGCGATCAGCAAATCGTTCGGGTCGAGCGTGCGCTTGACGTCGTCGAGGGTGACGAACTCGGCGGTCTCGCCGGCGCGACGGACGATTATCTTGCCGCCGGCGATTTTGCCGAAGTCGAACGCGTGCAGCGGCTGGCCGAGCTCGAGCATGACGTAGTTGGTCGCATCGACCACGTTGTTGAGCGCGCGCATCCCGCACAGTTCGAGGCGGCGCTTGAGCCACGCCGGCGAAGGACCGACCTTGATTCCGGTCATCGCGAGCGCGGCGTAACGCGGGCAAAGATCGGGCGCGTCGATCGCAACCGAAATTGTGAAGCGCGCGCCGTCTGGCGATCCCGCCGAATGCGCCGCCCGCAGGCGAGGCGCGCGCAACCGGGCGGAGAACAGCGCGGCAACCTCGCGCGCGAGACCCAGAACCGAGAGGCAATCGCCGCGATTGGGCGTGATTTCGACGTCGAGCACGACGTCGTCGAGGTGCAAATACGCGGCCACGTCGCCGCCAATCGGCGCGTCGGCGCCGAGCGCGAGAATCCCCGCGTGATCCTGCGACAGACCGAGCTCGCGCTCCGAGCACAGCATGCCCTCGGACTTGACGCCGCGAATTACGGCTGCCTCCAGCGGCGGCTCCTTGCCAAGCTGCGCGCCAACAAGAGCGAGCGGGGCGACCATGCCGGCCTTCACGTTCGGAGCGCCGCAGACCACTTTGAACTGGCCCATCGCGCCCGCGTCGACCTCGCACAGATTCAGCCGGTCCGCGTTGGGATGCTTCTCGACGTTGACTACGCGCGCCGCGAACACTCCGGCGAAGCCCGGCTTGAGCTTCTCGACGTTCTCGACTACCAGGCCTGCGAAACTGAGCCGTCGCGAAATTTCCTCGACCGGCGCGTCGAGGCTGACGAAGTCGCGCATCCAACTGAGCGGCAGCTTCATCGCGCACCTCCGCTCAGCGCCGGAAACTGGTCGAGGAAGCGCAGGTCGTTCTCGAAGAACAGGCGCATGTCGTCGACGCCGAGCTTGAGCAGGCCGGTGCGCTCGACGCCCATGCCGAACGCGAAGCCCTGGTACTCGTCGGGGTTGTACTCGACCGCGCGCATCACGTTCGGATGGATCATTCCGCAGCCGAGCACTTCGGTCCATCCGGAATGCTTGCAGACCGGGCAGCCGGCGCCGTCGCATAGCAGGCAACGCATATCCAGCTCGGCGCTCGGCTCGGTGAACGGAAAATAGCTGGCGCGAAAGCGGACCGCGGTCGTGCCGAAGAACGCGCGCGTGAATTCCGAGAGCACGCCTTTAAGATGAGCCATCGTGATTTGCCCGCGCTTGTCGACCATGAAGCCTTCGATCTGCGTGAACATCGGCGAGGCGCGAACGCTCAGATCGTCGCGCCGGTAGCATCGCCCCGGACATACGATCGCCAGCGGCGGCCGGCGCTTTTCCATCACGCGAATCTGCCCGTTCGACGTGTGCGTGCGCAGCAGCATTCCGCCCTCGACGTAGAAGGTGTCCTGCATGTCGCGCGCGGGATGATGCGGCGGGAAGTTGAGCGCGGCGAAGTTGTGGAAGTCGTCCTCGATATCCTGGGTCATCGCGACTTCGAAGCCCATCGACTCGAAAATCTGCAGCATCTTTTCGAGAATGTCGGTGATTGGATGAATGTGGCCGCGCGCGATGCGCATGCCGGGCAGCGTCACGTCGAGGCGCTTCTCGTTGAGCGATTTGTCCAGCGCCGCGGCCTTGAGCTTCTCGCTCAGCGTTTCGATGCGCGCTTCGACTTCGCGCTTGATCTGATTGATGAGCTGGCCGATGGCCGGGCGCTCGGCGTTGGGCACCTCGCGCATCCCGCGCATAATTTCCGTCAGCTCGCCGGAGCGGCCGAGCACGCGCACGCGGACCGCGTCGACTTGCGCTTCGCCGGCGTCGTCGCCGAGCTCGGCCATCGCGCGCCGCCTGATTTCTTCGAGTTGTTCTCTCATCGCCATCTTCCCTGAACCTCTACCTCAGTCCCGCAAAAACAAAAAACCACGTGGGCGAACGGCCCACATGGTCTCCTGGTGCGCGGCGCGTGAAACGCGCGGCTCTATGCTGCTTGCGAGCCGAGCGCGCTCTTGGCGGTGCGCACCAGCTCGGTAAACAATGCGTCGCGCTCCTGCGCGAGCTTCGCCAGCATCTTGCGATCGACCTCGACGCCCGCCTTCTTCAGCCCGTTCATCAGCGCGCTGTACGAGATTCCGTTTTCGCGCGCGAGCGCGTTGATGCGCGCGATCCAGAGCGTGCGGTAGTCGCGCTTCTTGGCCTTGCGATCGCGATAGGCGTAGGTGAGGCCCTTTTCGAGGGTCGAACGGGCCTGCCGGTAAAGTTTGCGCCCACCGACAAAGCCGGAGGCGAGCTTGAGTTGCCGCTTATGACGGCGGCGGCGTTTGGGTCCGCCTTTTGCGCGAGGCATCGGAGTCGAATCCTTCCTTGATAGATATCGGGTGAATCAGCCGCCCCGCTTCAGGCGTACGGCATCATCGTTTTGACTTTTTCGGCGTCGGCCTTTCCCAGAATTCCGGTTCTGCGCAGGCGCGCCTTCTGCTTCGGGTTCTTGGCCGAAAACATGTGGCGGGCGTACGCGTGCTTGAACTTGACCTTGCCGCTCTTGCTGACGGTGAAGCGCTTGGCGGCGGTACGGCTGGTCCTGATTTTCGGCATGACGATAGTTCGCTTTGCTTCTTTCCTGAAATTTTTCTCTTAGCGCGGCGTCAGCAGCACGGACATGTTGCGTCCTTCCATCCGTGGTGTGCCTTCCGCCTGCGCGATATCCGTTACCTGCGCGATAATTCTCTCGATCAGTGCCCGTCCGAGTTCCGGATGGGTAATCGCGCGGCCCCGGAACGAAACCGTGAGCTTAACACGGTGACCCTCTCCAACAAAGCGCTTGATGTGATTAGTTTTGAAGTCCACATCGTGCTGCCCGGTCGCCGATCCCATCTTCACTTCCTTGATCATGCTGATGGTGTGCTTCTTGGAATCGTGCGACTTTTTCTTCTGCGCGTAACGGTATTTGTCGAAGTCGGTGACGCGGCATACCGGCGGATTTGCCGTCGACGAGACTTCGACCAGGTCCAGGCCGCGGGCCTCGGCAACCTTGATCGCCTCGCGCAGCGGCAGGATTCCGACCTGGGTGCCGTCGGCGTCGATCACACGGACTTCCTGCGCGCGAATCAGGTTATTGACGCGAATCGCGGGCTCCCTCGAGGGTGGGGTTCTGAAATCTCTACGGATAAAGCACCTCCTCCGGCCTGGTGCGCCGGATAGACTCCTAAGCCGGGACCGGCTCCTGTTTTAATTTTTCGATCAACGCCGCCAGCGGCATCGCATTGCTCTTCTCGCCACGCAGCAAACGCAACGACACCGAGCGATCGGCCGCCTCGCGCTCGCCGACTACTACCATATACGGCACTTTGGCCAATTCCGCTTCACGAACTTTGAATCCCAGCTTCTCGTTGCGGATGTCGGCGTGGGCGCGGAAGCCCTCGCGCTTGAGGATGCCTTCGATCTCCTTGGCGTAGTCCTCGACCTTCTCGCTGAGCGACAGCACTCGCACCTGCTCGGGCGCAAGCCACAAGGGCAGCACGCCGCCGGTATGCTCGATCAGCACGCCGATGAAGCGCTCGAGCGAGCCGAGAATCGCGCGATGAATCATCACGGGGCGTTCCTCGGCGCCGGCGCTGTTGGTGTAGGTCAGGTCGAAGCGCTCGGGTGCGTTGTAGTCGAGCTGAATCGTCGCGACCTGCCATTTGCGCTTGAGCGCGTCCGACACGTAAATCTCGATCTTCGGGCCGTAGAACGCGCCTTCCTTGGGATTTATCTCGAACGCGATCTCGTTGCGCTTCAACGCGTTGGCAAGCTTGGCCTCGGACATCTGCCATTGCTCTTCGGTGCCGAGATGCTGCTCGGGCATGGTCGCGAGCTTGAACTCGACCTGATCGAAGCCCAACGCACCGTAAACGTCGCGCACCATCCGGAGATTCGACGCAATCTCGTCTTCGATTTGATCTTCCCGGCAGAAAATATGCGCGTCGTCCTGCGACATCGCGCGCACGCGCATCAGGCCATGCAGCGTGCCCGAGCGTTCCGCGCGATGCAGCCGGCTGAACTCGGCAAATCGCAGCGGCAGGTCGCGATACGATCGCTTCTCGGCGCGATAGACGAACGTGTGGCCGGGGCAGTTCATCGGCTTCAGCCCGTACCCGTGATGCCATCCGTCGGGCCCCGTGTCGATCGAATGCGTGTCGCTGTCGGGATCGGGTGACAGAAACATATTCTCGCGAAAATTCTCCCAATGCCCCGACGTGTTGAACATCTCGTTCTTGAACAGCAGCGGCGTGACGACTTCGTCGTAGCCGTAGCGCCGGTACAGGCGGCGCATGTAATCGATGAGCGCATTGAAGATGATGACGCCCTTGGGCAGGTAGAACGGCGATCCCGGCGAAATCGGATCGAAGATGTACAGCCCCATCTCGCGCCCGAGCTTGCGATGGTCACGCTGGCGGGCAAGCTCGACGAGTTTCAGGTGCTCCTCGAGCGCTTCCTTGGTGGCGAACGCGGTGCCGTAGATGCGCGAGAGCATCGCGTTATGCTCGTCGCCGCGCCAGTACGCGCCCGCGACGCTGGTCAGCTTGAATGCCTTCAAGTAGCGGGTCGAGGGCACGTGCGGTCCGCGGCAGAGATCCATCCAGTCGCCCTGGCTGTAGATTGAGACGTGGTCGTCGGGGATGCCCTGGATTATCTCGACCTTGTACTTCTCGCCCATCGCGGAGAATTTGCGGATAGCGTCCTCGCGCGCGATCTCGGTCCGATGGACTTTGTGATCGGCCTTCGCCAGCTCGCGCATCTTCGCTTCAATCTTCGGCAGGTCCTCGACGGTGAACGGCGTGGCGGGCGCGAAGTCGTAGAAGAAGCCGTCCTCGATGACGGGTCCGATAGTCACCTGCGTGCCAGGGTAGAGCGCCTGCACCGCCATCGCCATCAGATGCGCGGTCGAGTGGCGGATGACGTCGAGACCTTCGGGCGAGTCGGCGAGTATCGGCTCGACGGCGGCATCGTGATCGAGCTTGCGAGTCAGATCGACGACTTTGCCGTCGACGCGCGCGGCCACCAGGTCGCGGCTGGGGACGCCGTTCAGTACGTCGCGAACGATGGTGCCAACCGGCACGACGCGCGATTCGCGGCCGAGGGTTACGGTTACGTCGGAACTCATCAAGCGAAGATTCTAATCATTGCGGAGAACTGGCGGAGTGAAAAAGTGAAAAAGAAATTCTCGGCTGTGGGCACGGACCTGGTAGGCACGGGCGGGATTGAACCGCCGACCTCTTCCGTGTCAAGGAAGCGCTCTCCCACTGAGCTACGTGCCTTCACGGGCGAGGGGTTTTGAACATATAGGTCAAGCAAACGCCAACGGTAACGGATTACGCGCCAGCGGGCAACCGAAAAGCTTGGGAAAGCAATGCTCTATGTCTGGTTCCCTTCCTGCGAAGGCAGGATCCTCTCTATCCGGTCCCCCTTTCCCGCGCGGGAAGGAGTGCTATTCAAATCGGGTTCCCCTTCCACCAGGGGAAGGGGTTAGGGGTTAGGTTTCTCGGGATCATTCGCCGCTCTCACAATGACGCAAGCTCATCCTATTCGGTGCCTCCCTCCTTGACACGATTTCCCAAACTACACTACTTTCACAATATCGTGAAATTTACGAATCCAGCTAAACCCCGCACCGCGTTCGTCGAGCGCTTTGCCTCGGTCCTGACCCAGTCCGGCTTCCCCCGCATGCCCGCGCGCGTGTTCGCCGCCCTGCTCGCCACCGACTCCGGCAGGCTTACCTCGGCTGAACTCGCCGCGATGCTGCGCGTCAGCGCCGCGGCGATTTCCGGCGCCGTCCGCTACCTCGTCCAGGTCAATCTCGCCAGCCGTGAAACCGAGCCCGGCTCGCGCCGCGAACATTATCGAGTCCACAGCGAGACCTGGTACGAAGCCATGGCGCGCAAGGACCAGGTGCTCGAAAGATGCGAGCGCAGCCTGCGCGACGGCATCGACGTGGTCGGCCGCGGCACCCCGGCCGGCGCGCGTATCGCAGAGACGCTCGCGTTCTTCGAGTTCATCCAGGCCGAATTGCCCGCGATGCTCGAGCGATGGCGCGCGCGCAAAGCCGGGTTCGCGCTCGCCGAATCGAAGCGGCCGGGAAAACGCCGCGCGGCATAAGCAATGAACCGGTTAAACATAAAAGCGTTCGCCGGAATGCTTCAGCTTCTCGTCGTCATGGCGGCGATAATTTTTCTGCCGGCCTGGACGCTCGACTACTGGCAGGCGTGGGTTTTGCTGGCGATATTTTTCGCGTCGGTGCTTGCGATCACGCTCTACCTGATGAAAAACGATCCGAAGCTGCTCGAGCGGCGCACCAATGCGGGCCCAGGCGCCGAGCAGGAGAGGAGTCAGAACGTCATTCAGTCGCTCGCCGCACTCGCGTTCATCGCAATGTTCGTCGTCTCCGCGCTCGATCATCGTTTTGCGTGGTCAACGGTACCGCCGCTCGTAAGCGTGCTTGGCGATATCCTGGTGGCACTCGGATTCTATTTCGTATTTCTCGTGTTCAAGGAAAATACCTTCGCCTCGGGGACCATCGAAGTCGGGGCCGGGCAGCGCGTCGTCGCCAGCGGACCCTATGCCCTGGTACGTCATCCGATGTACATCGGCGCTCTCGTCATGCTGGCCGGCGTGCCGCTCGCGCTCGGCTCGCTGTGGGGACTGCTCGCGCTCATTCCAATGACGCTGGTGCTGATTGCGAGACTCCTCGACGAAGAAAAATTCCTCGCCAGGAACCTCGCCGGGTATTCCGACTATCAAAAGAAGGTGAAGCACCACCTAATCCCGTTGATTTGGTAACTCTCACCTCTCTAGATTGTTCGCGATGTATCGACGCATTCCAATCGCAGCCGCGACGATCCTGCTCGGTCTCGTGCTTGCCAATTTCGTTCGTGCTGATACGACCGACCTGCAGGCTTCGATCGATTCGACTCACGAGCCGTTGTTTGACGGCTACGGCGACCTGCGCCATCCGGTTACGTCGCACAGCGGTACCTCGCTCGCGCAACAGTTCTTTAACCAGGGACTAACGTTCATCTACGCCTTCAACTCCGACGAGGCCGAGGCTTCGTTCAAGCAGGCCGCGCAATACGACCCGACGATGGCGATGGCTTACTGGGGTATCGCGCTTGCGCTCGGGCCGAATATCAACGCGCCCCCGGATACGAATCGGGGCCAGCAGGCATACGCCGCGATCGTCAAGGCGAAGTCACTCGAAGCGAACGTCACCCCGCCCGAGCGCGAATATATCGAGGCGCTCGCGAAGCGTTACCCGCCCGACGGCAAGACGGACGACGCGCATCAGCTCGCGTATGCGAACGCGATGCGCGAGGTCGCGCGCAATAATCCCAACGACCCCGACGCCGCCACGCTGTTCGCCGAAGCGATGATGGATTTGCATCCGTGGCAGCTTTGGACGCTCGACGGCAAGCCGGCTGACGGAACGCCCGAGATTGTCGCGACGCTCGAGGGCGTGCTGGCGAAGTATCCGAATCACATCGGCGCCAATCACTATTACATCCACGCGGTCGAAGCGTCGCCCGACCCGGGGCGCGCACTGCCGAGCGCTCAACGGCTCCCAAAGCTCGCGCCCGCAGCCGCCCATCTGGTGCATATGCCGTCGCACATCTATTTCCGCATCGGCGACTACAACGCGGCGGCCAACGCCAACCTCGCCGCCATCAAGGCCGACAAAATTTACCTGCGCGAGCGCAATCCCAAGGGCAT
The DNA here is from genome assembly GCA_050010075.1 of Binatus sp. (SeqCode). Lineage (GTDB taxonomy): Bacteria > Desulfobacterota > Binatia > Binatales > Binataceae > Binatus. The sequence continues at coordinate 29,348 of JBEKLS010000042.1, forward strand.
GTATCCGATGATGTACGTGCCGCACAACATTCAGTTCCTGTGGGCGTCGTACATGATGGAAGGCAACAGCCGCGGCGCGTTCAAAGCATCGCGCGAGCTCGACGCCGCCGTGCCGCTCGACATGATTCGCCAGATGCCGTCGATGGAGTCGGTGTCAACGACCCGGTATTTCACCGAAGCGCGCTTCGGCAACTGGGATGCGATTCTCAACGAGCCGGCGCCGCCCGCGGATCTGACCTACACGACCGCAATCTGGCATTACGCGCGCGGCCTCGCGTTCGCGGC
>JBEKLS010000043.1:0-28814 GCA_050010075.1 Binatus sp. (SeqCode)
TGACGCACGTTCCCGCCGCGCGGCGCGAATGGATCGAGCGCACGATCGCTGAGCATGGCGTGCCCTTCGACGGCGCGATAGCGCCGATACGGCGGCTCGCGATGGCGTGTCCGGCGAAGCCGACCTGCGGCCTCGCGATGACGCATGCGGAGCGCGTGCTGCCGCGCTATCTCGCGGCACTGGAAGCTGCGGGACTCGGCGACGTTGACGTGATGATCAGAATGGCGGGATGTCCCAACAGTTGTTCGCGACCGCCGACGGCCGAGATCGGGATCATCGGCTACGGCAAGAATGACTACGTCCTGATGGTCGGCGGCGCCCGTGACGGCAGCCGCCTCGCGCGCGTGCTGTATCCGCGGCTCAGCGAGCATGAACTGATCGAAGCGCTGAAGAATGTGGTAAAAGCGATCCGCGATCGCAATCCGCATCGCCTGCCTGCGGGCGACTACCTGAATCGAACGCCCGACGAAGAACTGAAAGCGCACTAGTTGCATCACGCAGCCTTCAGCCGTTTGACGCGCCGAAGCGCCGGGTTCTTGCGCGCGTGATAGAGGTCGTACTGCTGCTGCAGGTTGAGCCAACTCTCAGGCGTCGAATCGAAAGCAATGGCGAGCCGCAACGCCATCGAGGGACTCACTCCCGACTTGCCGTTCAGCAATTCGGAGAGCGTTTTGCGTGTGACACCGAGACTGCTGGCCGCAGCAGTAACAGAAATGCCCAGTGGTTCCAGACACAGCTCGCGGATTATTTCGCCGGGATGTGGCGGGTTGTGCATGGTCATCGCGTAACTCCTTCAGTGATAATCGACATAGTCAACGTCGAGCGCTTCGCCGTCCTCGAATCGAAATATGACTCGCCAGTTTCCGCTCACTGAAACTGCCCAGAATCCCGAGAGCCTACCGCTCAGCTGATGGAGGCCGAGGCCTGGTAGCGCTACATCCTTAATTGTTACCGCGGCATTCAGGACACCGAGAATCAACCGGAGTTTCTTCTTGTGTTCCGGCACGATGCCCGCGTTGCTCCCAGTTGCAAAGAATTCACGCAGTCCCTTGTGGGCAAAACTGCGAATCACGATGGATACTGTAACCTATAACGTGATAGGTTACAACGGTTCGCCGCCTGACACGCAACGATGCGACAGTGGCACGAAGCTACGACAGATCTACCGGCAGCTCGAGGTAGTTCTTGTAGATGAAGTCGCGGTGCTCGATCAGGATCGGCTTGGTTGCGGCGACAATGGTTGGATCGGTTGTCGTGAACATCGCGCGAATCATCTCGGGCATCGGGCATAGTTCAGGCGCCAGCGGTTTCATCGCATTGGAGAAAGTTGCCCAGTACACGTCCATCGCAGAGAGAGAATCGCCGATGAAGAATCGGCTCCCGCGAGCCTTCTGCTGCTCAAGGCGCTCTGCGAGTGCAGTCAGCCCCGCTGCGACACGATTCGTCGCGCGTTCGCCGATTTCCGAAGTGTAGCCGTATTTATTTCCAAGGTATGTCGACACGCCCGCCGGATCGCCGCCAGGTTTCGTCACTTGCTCATGCACTCCGCGCAGCCTGTCCGTCCATCCGATGCCGTTTTCACCGCATAGTTCGTTGCAGTAGCCAAACATCAAGATGCGATCTTCGAGGCGCTCCGGGATGAGCCGCGGTGTCGGCGCCAGCCGCTCGGCGAGGTAGAGCTGCTCGATCCATGTAGTGCGCGGTCGCTCGTCGTTCCACGCCATGACGGGGAAGCTGTCTTGCGCTGTCCATTCGAGGAGGGTCTGAGTGGGCGAGCCGAAAACGTGGCCGACGCGTGCGTGCGGCAGTTGCTTGATATGCAGGATGCCCTTGAGCGCTTCGCCCCACGGACTGGGGACGTAGGCAAGCGTGACGATTCGGAGTCCGCTGGCGCGCCGCGCTTGTTCGATGTCGATTCTTTCCGGTTTCATCGGCGCGAGTCTCACCTGACAGCTAAGAATGAGAGAGAGGCTGCTCGAATCGCGGAACCCTCACCAACCTCTCCCGTGACGTAACGGGCGAGGGACCGGACGAAGTCTTGGCGGCTAGGTGCCCGATTCCCAGCTTGCCAGGTATTTGCGCTGCTCGGCGGTTAGCGTATCGATCTTGAGGCTCATCGCGGCGAGCTTCACGCTGGCGATGTCCTCTTCGATCTCGACCGGTACTTCGTGGACCTTTACCGGTAGCTGCGCGCCCTTTGCTACCCACTCTGACGCCATTGCTTGCGTGGCGAAGCTCATGTCCATCACCTGTGCCGGGTGGCCTTCCGCGCATGCGAGGTTTACCAGCCGGCCCTCGCCGAGCAGATAGACGACGCGGCCGTTCGACAGGTGGTAGGCGTCGATGTTGCGGGTGACGTCGCGATCGACTTTTTTCGCCGCGTCGTTCAGGTAAGCGACGTCGATCTCGATGTCGAAATGTCCCGAGTTGCTCAGGAACGCGCCGTCTTTCATCTGTGTGAAATGCGCCGAAGTGAGCACGTGCTTGTCGCCGGTCGCGGTGATGAAAATATCGCCGACCTTCGCCGCCTCGACCATCTTCATCACGCGGAATCCGTCCATCGCCGCTTCGAGCGCGCGAATCGGATTGACCTCGGTGACGACCACGTCGGCGCCGAGGCCGCGCGCGCGTGACGCGATGCCGCGGCCGCAATAGCCGTAGCCCGCGACGACCACGACCGATCCCGCAATCAGCACGCCGGTGGCGCGGATGATGCCGTCGAGCGTGGACTGTCCGGTGCCGTAGCGATTATCGAACAGATGCTTGGTCTGCGCATCATTGACCGCGACGACAGGAATCTTGAGCGCGCCATCCTGGGCCATCGCGCGCAGCCGGATAACTCCCGTCGTCGTCTCTTCCATGCTCGCCTTCACGTCGTCGGCCTGGTTGGCGAACTCGGTGTGCAGCAGGCTGACGAGGTCGGCGCCGTCGTCCATCGTGATCGTCGGACGCCGTTCGAGTACGGCGCGCAGATGAGCGTAGTAAGTGTCGCGATCCTCGCCGTGGATGGCGAAGGTCGGAATGCCGTATTGATCGACCAGCGCGGCCGCGACGTCATCCTGCGTCGACAGTGGATTCGACGCGCAGGCGATCACTTCGGCTCCCCCCGCCTTCAGCGTGCGCAGCAGGTTGGCAGTTTCGCAGGTGATATGCAGGCACGCGCCGAGGCGCTGGCCCTTGAGCGGCAGTTCCTTGGTGAAGCGCTCGCGCAGGCGGTGCAGCACGGGCATCTGCTTGTCGGCCCATTCGATACGCTTGCGGCCGGCCTCGGCGAGTCCGAGGTCATGCACGTCGAAATCGCGGCCATTGCCGTTGGCGCGAGTTTTGGGAATTGCTTTGAGCTTTCTAGCCGTAGCCATTGTGTTACAAACTCCGATTTTTTTGAATGAAAGTGTGTGTACGCGCTGTCAGCTGCGGCCGTTGAGGCCGAATGCGTTGCGCAGCGTCTCGGCCATGTCGACCCGCTCCCAAGGGAACAGTCCGTCGTGCGGATGGCGGCCGAAATGCCCGTAGGCCGCGGTCGGCTGATAGATCGGGCGCTTGAGGTTGAGCGTCTTGATGATGCCGGCGGGGCGGAAATCGAACAGCTCGCGCAGAGTTGCCGAGAGCTTGTTCTCGGGCACGACGCCGGTGTCGAACGTGTCGATGAGGATCGAAACCGGCTCGGCGACGCCGATCGCGTAGGCGACCTGGATTTCGCATTTCTTGGCGAGTCCCGCCGCGACGACATTTTTCGCGACGTGCCGCGCCATGTAGCAGGCCGAGCGATCGACCTTGCTCGGGTCCTTGCCCGAGAAGGCGCCGCCGCCATGACGGCCGTAGCCGCCGTAAGTGTCGACGATTATTTTGCGGCCGGTGAGTCCGCAGTCGCCATGCGGCCCGCCTATGATGAAGCTGCCGGTCGGATTGACGTGATAGACGGTCGAGCGCGTGAGGTACTGCGCGGGAATGGTCTTCTTGATCAGTTCCTCGATGATCGACTCGCGGATTTTTTCGTATTTGACCTCGGGCGAATGCTGGGTCGAGATGACGACCGCGGTCACTTCGACCGGGCGGCTGTCGACGTAGCGCACCGTCACCTGGCTCTTGGCGTCGGGCCTCAGAAAATCAAGCTGGTTGCTCTTGCGCAGCTTGGTGAGATTTTCCATCAGCCGATGCGCCATCGCGATCGGCAGCGGCATGATTTCCGGCGTCTCGTCGCACGCGAAGCCGAACATCAGACCCTGATCGCCGGCGCCTTGTTCCTTGTGCAGACCTTCGCCCTCGGTGACGCCCTGCGAAATATCGGCCGACTGCGGCTCGATCGCAGTCAGCACCGCGCAACTGTTGCCGTCGAAACCGACCTCGGTGCTGTTGTAACCGATTTCGACCGCCGTCTGCCGCGCGATTTTCACGTAGTCGGGACGCGCCTTGCTGGTGATCTCGCCGGCCAGCACGATCAGACCCGTCTTGGCGAGAGACTCGAGCGCGACTCGCGAGTTGGGGTCCTCCGCCAGCAGTGCATCGAGCACGGCGTCAGAAATCTGGTCGCACATTTTGTCCGGATGGCCTTCGGAGACCGACTCGGAGGTGAACAGGAAATCCTTAAGCGGCATTATTGGCTATTGCTCCTTGAAAGCGCCTTGCGGGTTTGCAGGTTGCCCCGTCGCAGACCGGGACTCGACCTATGCGGGCGGCGCGAGTGACTGAGAGGTTCAATTGAATTCTGTTCCAGAAGGGTCAGCATAGCGCCTGCCAAAGAGTGAAAAAACGGCAGTGCGCCTCAAGATTTTCAGGTAGTGAAGGGTATAACTGACCAATCGGACAGAATCAAGATAGTGACGTCGCATCGCGAAGAGACTGGTGCCTGACCACACTAAACCTAATGTGCAGGCTGCCAGACTTTTCCGCCACCGATTAGGGGGATCCGCCCCGCTGGAGGATCTACGTCCAGAGCGTTTGCGGTCACGACGACCTCGCCTTGGTCGGTTTCGCCAGTCGTTAGCGCCGGCGAAAAGAAGAGATCGATCATGCAGAATTTTCCCGGATAGACCGGTTGGCCTGCCGTGCAGTCGGATTTCCATAGTGAGAAGTGGTCGCCGCTGACCGAAAACCTTTCGAGCGTGACCGGCAGCTTGTTGGACTCGCTCGCGGTAACTCTTATCGTTCCGATGTGCTGGGCGTTCGTTGTGGCCATACCGAAATCGATTTTGTCGGGCGAAAGGACGACCTTGGCGGCAACCGCCGAAATGGTCGGGACCGAAACGTTCAAAGGCTTGCCGATCGCGAACAAGCTGTAGTCATTCGAAGCAAGGTAGATGGTGCCGTCGGCGCCAATTGCGGCTGACGTCAGGTCGGGAACGGAGCTGTGAGACTGCTCGATTGTATAGCCCCAGAGCAACTTCCCGTCGCGGCCGATCGCGAGGAGAGTGTACTTCGGACCATAATCGATGGAGCCGATGTATATGGTGCCGTTCGCATCGAGTACAGGCGATGGAACCTGGTCTCCTCCGGAATACCCGTAGACACAAGTCTTTGCCGCCCAGTTTTGAACGCCCTTGGGATTGAGCGCATAAAGGTTGCAATCTGCCGAAGCGGCGTAGATTGCGCCATCGGGGCCCACCACGGGAATCGGCATAGACGTCGAGTGCTCGCCGGCGGAAAACTTCCACTTGAGTGCGCCCTGCGGGCTGAAGGCATAGAGATCGCTGGGAAGGAAACCCATGGTTTCGTCGCGCTTACTGTCGACGACGTAGATTGAGCCGTCGGGACCGATCACCGGCGACGACTCGATTGCTCCGACCGTCGCAAGTCGCCATTTCTGAGTGCCGTTGGGATTCAACGAAAGTAGTTCGCCGCTACAGACGCTGGAATGTTCGTTGCAATGGCTGCCGGCGACATAAATGGTTCCGGTTTGGTCAATCGCCGGTGAACCCTGCGTCAGGCCGACGAAGTCCAAGTGTGTTTGGAAGCGCCACTTCGGTGAACCACTTGGACCAATCGCGCAAAGGTTGCTGTCGCAGAAAACGTAAACCGTTCCGTCAGCGCCGACCGTCGGCGAAGATTTGGTAGATTGGCCGACCGAGAACCTCCATTTTAGAGTTCCGTCGTCGGAATTGATTGCATAGAGCTGGCCGTCCTCAGAGATGGCATAGAGCGTCCCGTCTGCACTAAGCGCCAGTGATGCGGAAATCTCGCCGCAGGTCTTGTACCTCCACTTCCGCGTGCCATTCGGACTTACTGCGTAGAGATATTCGTCGGCCGATCCAACATAGATCATTGCGTGAGCACCGATCACCGGAGGCGAGTGTACGCCGTCGGCGGCCGTGAATTTCCATCGGAGTGTCGGGTTCTTAGCGACGGCATAAGAGCTGAAGCCGGCATGATTCGCGGCGCCCCCCAACATCGGCCACGGCGCATCGCGGGGCTTGAGTTCTTTTGAGGGATGAACCGCAGCGGCCGAAACGGAGATCAGATTTTGCGGAGCGGGCGGAGGGATTACGTCGACTCCGTATCTATCGCTCTTTCCGAGTTCATTCTCTACGGAGATTTCGTAATGACCCGGGGCGAACGATTTCGGAAGTACGACGCTGATGAATTGGCCATCGTCGGAACTCGGCAAGTTCAGTCCAATAGGGCCTATTCGTACGATGTTGTGATCAGCGCTAAAACGTTACCGAAAATCAGGAACTCGTATCCGGGAATCAGTGATTGATTGTAGAAGTCTTCGCACTCGCCGCCAGAGATGTTCTTGATAACCGGTGAGGGTGGAACGACGAGTGTTCGGGTTTTGGACTCTGCGCTTTTGCCCTCAACAGTCAGTGTTAGCTCTGGATGTGTCCATTCGTCCGACTTAAACCGCAGTAAGAAAGATCCGCTGTTGGATGTAAGACTGAGGGGATGGCCGCATTCTAAAGCTGACTCCTTGTTCTGGCCTTCGACGGTTTGCCAAAAACTAAATTCCTCGTGGCCGCACGAAACCTCCAGTCGCTTCGTTTTGAACGGTACCGAAGGGACGTCCCATGAGATGCGATAGGTGGTGGGCTTCGCGGACTTCACCAAGACGGCGTCGAGGGAATAGATTGAAGTTGGTTGCTGGGAGACCGTCGGGACACTGACTGGACTGATCTTGACCGTCGCGAGAATAGTGTTGAGCTTTCGGAACACATCGTTTCCATCTACCTGCTTCATGCTACCTGCTTCATGCCATCGACAGCTCCGAAGCCCGCAGTGCCCAGCCCAATTCGAACTCGTAACAAATGTCATTTCGAAAGACGTGGTAGTACTCGGAGGCAGCTTGCTTCATCATCGCAGCGTCGGCGTCCTCTGTCTTGGCGAATTCGTTCGCGCCGACTTTTGCCTTTGTCGGTGAGGACGGGGGGAATGATGGTTGATCCGGATCGGGGTGTGAGAACTGATCACACTCGGTGGCATCAAGGGTGGAATTTACACGGACTGCTAAGAACCCCAGGTTAAAGTCCGTTCCCGCATATGAATCGGTTGGTAGCTCGACAGCGGCGAGGGTGACTCCGCCAGCGCGGAGAAAATTCTCACGCACTTGTCCTAAGTAACCCCAGCTTAGGTTCGCGTCCTCGCCCGTAAGCAGCTTGTAACTGCTCGGATATTTAAACGAGACGCCAAATTTGCGGTTGGTGTAGGTAAACGTTGCAAGCTGGTCGACACCGGCATGGCTCGAACCAAACGCAGCTGCGACGGTAGCCGCGGACAGTATTGCGATTAGTTTGAACCGGCGGGTTGCCGACCAAGGATTCGTAGTTTCTGCCCCTGCTTAACCCTGCTGTCAAATCAGCTAATCAGCGACGTCATTCCTCGCCGAACTTGTCGTCGAACAATTCTTGCACCGCTTTTAGGGCTTCCTTGGCGTCGGTGCCTTCGGCGCGGAGCTTTAGCTTTGAGCCTTGGGCGGCGCCGAGCATCATGAGGCTGGTCATGCTCTTGGCGTTGACGAGTTCGTCCTTGCTCGGGCCGATCGTCACCTTGGAGGTGAACTTCGCTGCCGTCTGCGCCAGCGCCGATGCGGCTCGCAGATGAAGTCCGAGCCGGTTCTTAACCTCCACAGTCGCCTCCGCCACATTCACGTGCATTACGATAAAGGTATCTGCCGCTTTGGTAAACGACTGCGTGCGATCAATCGGCTTCGGTGACTGTCTGCGGGGTGCGCGCGAGCTCGACGCCTCGCTGCCGCCCGCTGACCTCATCGCCGGCGTGTTCTTCGAGTGGCAGGAACAGCAGCGACGACGCCAGCGCCAGAACTCCCATGACGACAAAGGCCGGCGTGAAATCGCTGGTCGTCAGATGAGACGATCCGCTCGCGCTCAGGCTGATGTGCAGCAGCATCGCGCCGAGCGCGACCCCGAGGCTCAGGAACAGTTGCTGCGCCATGCTCGACAGAGTGCTCGCGCTGCTCATCGACGAGTTGGGCACGTCGGCGTAAGCGAGAGTCCCGAGCGAGGTGAATTGCAGCGATCGGAAGAATCCACCCGACAAAAGCGCCAGCACGATGAAGAAGTGCGGGGTCGTCGGACGGAACAGCGCGTAGCTCGCCATGATGAAGGAGCTGAGGACGCCGTTGAAAATCAGCACGGTGCGAAAACCCAGGCGGCGAATAATCGGGGTCGCGGTGGCCTTCATGAACAAGGCTCCCGCCGCGCTGGTGAAGGTCAGCATGCCAGAGGCGAACGGAGAGAGGCCGAAAACCACCTGCAGCAGCATCGCCAGCAGGAACGGCAACGCGCCGATGCCCATCCGAAAGAGTCCGCCGCCGACAGTAGCCGCGAAGAAGGTCGGGACTTTCAGCAACCCGAGGTCGATGATCGGATAGCTGATGCGCCGGGAGTGGAGAATATAGAGCGCCATGCAGACGCCGCCGGCGGCCATCACGCACATGATTATGCTCGCGGGAATCACGCCGCGGCCGATCGACTCGAAGCCGGAAACCAGGCCCGCCAGTCCGAGGCCGGTCAGCAGGAAGCCGCGGAAGTCGAGCGGGAAGACTTCCTCCTCGCGGATATTGGGGATGTACCAGGTGACCAGCGTGATGCCGATCAGGCCGATCGGCACGTTGATGAAAAAAATCCAGCGCCACGAATAGTAAGTCACGATGAAGCCGCCGATCGGCGGGCCGACCACGGGACCCAGCACGGCCGGCACCGTCAGGTACGACATCGCGGTTACCAGCTCCGACTTGGCGATCGTCTTCAGCACGATCAGGCGCCCGACCGGGACCATCATGGCGCCGCCGAAGCCCTGCAGAATTCGCGCGGCGACCAGCTCCGGTAGCGATTGCGACAGCCCACAGAAGACCGAGCCGGTGGTGAAGATGATGATCGCGGCGCGAAAGACCGTGCGCGCGCCGAATCGATCCGCCATCCAGCCGCTGATCGGAATGAAGACGGCGAGGCTCAGCAGGTACGAGGTGATCGCGAGATTGAGCTTGATCGGGTCCTCGCCCAGCGACTTGGCCATCGCCGGCAGCGCGGTCGAGATGACCGTCGCATCGAGCATTTCCATAAAAAGCGCGCAGCCGACGATCATCGGCGCCAGGAACTCGAGTGCGCGGCTGGAGGAAGTCGAACTCATCGCAGAAGATCAAACATGGACGGTATCTACGATATGGAAAACGGCGAGACCGGTAAACGGCGGCCCCGCTGCATCATGCAATGTGAGTCAGTTGCCATTGCGGCCCGACGAGGCGCGGACTCCTGCCTCGGCGAGGCCCTTGATGTGCGCGCTGAACAAATCGCGCAGACGTGCCTCGACCTCCGCGTCGCGGGTGGTGCCTTCGCGGCGCCGCCACGCGCGCAGCGGAATGACCGCTTTGGACATGTTGCGATGGCCGCCGGCGCTGCCGATATCGGCGAACAGGTTCTTAACCGCTTCGCCCGCGTTGTGGCCGCTCATGCCGTGATTGCGCACACTGATCACGAGCTTGTTGCCGAGCTTGCCCGCGACCGCGACCCACGACACGCCTTCGAACTGAAGGCAGAAGTCCGCCATCTGCACAATCAGATCGTCGCGCTCGACGTTGCCGAGATTCAGCACGACCAGATGATCCTTGACCACCAGCCGCTTCATCGCGCGCGCGAGGATATGCGCGAAACTGAGCGGCAATTCGGGGCGATCGATCTGCCGCAGCACGCTGTAATTGGCGAGCGGAACGAGATGGGTGAATGCTTGCAGGTCGTCGTCGGTCACGCGGCGCGACAGCGCCAGGGTATCGCTTCGAATCCCATAGAGCAGCGCGGTCGCAAGGCGCTCGCTGATTTTTTCATCGGCGGCGACCAGGTATTCGGTCATGATGGTCGCGGTCGCGCCGTATTTTGTGCGCACGTCTTCGAACGGGGCGGCGCCGGGCTGGTAGCCGGGATGATGATCGATTGCGATATCGGCGCGCGGGATTTTGTCGCCGAAGTAGGGCGGCTGCACGTCGACCATCGCAATCTTGTCGAACGATCGCAGGTCTTGAGTCGTGGCGGGCTGGATTGCGATTTCGAGCAGATTCACCATGGTGCGATTTTCGGGCCGGGTGACGGGCTTGAAGGCGAAGAACGGCGTAGTCTGCTTGTTGCGCCCGAGCAGGGTCCGCAGCGCCATCGCGCTGGCCATCGCGTCGGGATCAGGATCATCCTGCAGCACGATCGCCACGCGATCGCCCTCGCCGACCATCGCGCGCAATTCCTTGATTTTTTGTTTAGTGAGAGTCTGATCCATAAAATGCAATAGTCCCGGCTCGCCTCGAGCGACCGTGAGTGAAATTCACCGGTCTATTTGCGGATGGCGCCCAGGTTGCAATCAGATGGAATAATGGGACCTGCGGTCCGAAATTGCGGGCAATGGTCGCGATACTGACGAACGGTCGTGGAATTCATCGGTTGTCGGGAAATACCACAGCGCAAAGAGTTGAAGCAATGATATACAATTAGCATCGCCGATGGATGCATCCAGTTCACATAGTAGCAAATTTCACTGCGCGATCTGCCGCCGCGAGTTCGCCGAGTGGCTGTTGCGTATTTCCGTAGAAGATACGGCGGGTTTTAGCCAGCAGGCCTTTATCTGCGGCAACTGCGCGGTTAAACTGCGGCTCGCCTCGGAGAAAAATCGCGACCTCCAGATCGATCCGTGGATTCACGAGGCGGTCGCGAGCGTGCTGCGCGGCAAGAATTCCGACAAGCCCGAGAATTAAGGAAGTAGTTGCAAGGTGGCGCAAGCATCTGGATCCGATTCGCAATCAGGCAAGGCAGCCGGCGCCGAGTTATGGCCTAATGAAGAAGCCCGGCGGCTCGCAGAGCGCGTCGCAGCGTACGAGCCTGCGCGTCCGGTAATTTTCCAGAGCGGCTTCGGCCCGTCGGGATTGCCGCATCTCGGCACGATGGCCGAAATCCTGCGGCCGTCGTTCGTGCGTAAGGCTTTCCATCTGATCGAGCCGTCGCGCCCGTCGCGGCTGATCGTTTTCATCGACGATCTCGACGGACTGCGCAAAGTGCCGGAGAACGTGCCGAACCGCGAGAACGTCGATCGGTATCTCGGCATGCCGGTGTCGAAGATTCCCGATCCATTCGGATGCTGCGCCAGCTTTGCCGATCACATGATCGGGCAGCTCGGCGGATTTCTCGCGCCGGTCGAAGTCGAATACGAGCTGATGCGCGCGGGCGAGATGTACTCGTCGGGGCGTTTCGACGAGGGGCTGAAGCTCATTCTCGAGAAGCATGCGGAGATAATCGCGATCATCGCGCCGACGCTACGCGAGGAAAATCGCGCCGGCTGGTCGCCTTTCATGCCGATTTGTCCGAACTGCGGCCAGGTCGTCGAGCGCGCGGTGACGGCCTATCACCCCGATCGCGCGAGCATCGAGTTCGCCTGCGAAAAGAGCGCGGGCGGCCGGCCGGGATGCGGTTTCAGCGGCGAGCAGTCGGTCCTCGGCGGCATGGCGAAGGTGCAATGGAAGGTCGATTGGGCGCTGCGATGGTACGTGCTCAAGGTAGATTACGAGCTTTACGGAAAAGACCTCACCGATTCGGCGCGGCTCTCGGGACAAATTCTTCGCGTGATGGGCGGACGGCCGCCGCTGGGATTTCCGTTCGAGATGTTTCTCGACGAGGAAGGCCACAAGGTCTCGAAGTCGGTCGGCCGCGGGGTGACGGTTGATCAGTGGACGCGCTATGCGCCGATCGAGGTGCTGAAGTTTTTCCTGCTGCTCAATCCGCGACGCGCGCGCAAGCTGTTTCTCGAGGCGATTCCGCAATACGTCGACGAATACCTCGACGCGGTGCGCGAGTACGCGGCGGCGTCGGAGGAGCAGCGTCGCGAATCGGTGCTCGAATTCGTGATCCAGAACACCACGCCGCGGCGCTTCAACTCGTCGCTCAGCTTCGGGCTGATGATGAACCTGGTCGCCGCGCTGGGCAGCTCGGATCGCGATTTCATCTGGAATTACCTGGTGCGCTACGACTCGTCGATCGCGGGCGACCCTGAGACCGAGGCGATGGGCCGGGCGCTAATGCAGTGCGCGCTCAACTTCTACCGCGATTTTATCGAGCCAACGAAAAAGCTGTACACACCGTCCGATGCGGAGCGCGTGCAACTGAAAAATCTCGAGACCTATCTGCGTGAAAACCCGGACGTGAGCGCCGAAGACATCGAAAAAAAGATTTACGATCTCGGCCGCGAAAACTACGACAAGCCCGGCAAGATTTTTCCGCTGCTCTATCGTTCGATTCTCGGCCAGGAGCGCGGCCCGCGCCTCGGCGCCTTCATTCGGCTGGCCACGCCGGCCCGCATCGTCGAGTTGCTCGACGCGACGATCGCGCGAACCGCCTAGACGAATTCGGCGAAGACTGAGTCGGCCATCTCGAGGCCGCGGTCGGTCAGCTTGATACGGCCGCGGTCGAGCGTCAGCAGGCCGTTGTTGAACAGCGGGGTTGCGACGCCGCCGAAGACGCATTCGAAGTTGCGGCCGAAGCGCTCGTGAAAATCCGCCAGCGCGAAGCCGTCGCGCAGCCGCAGATTCAGGAACACGAATTCACTCTGCGCGGTAGCTTGATCGATCGTCTCGGCGCCGGCCTCCGCGTTCGCGCGCTCTTCGATCGCCGCAATGTAACGCGCGGGGAGTTTTTCGTTCCACCATCGCCGGCCGCCATGACCGTCGCCCGCATAACTGTGCGCGCCGGCGCCGATTCCGAGGTAAGTTTGCCCGCGCCAGTACGTCAGGTTGTGGCGAGCCTCGTGGCCAGGTGCCGCGTAGTTGGAGATTTCGTACATCGGATAACCGCGCCGCGGAATTTCCTCGCGCACCGTTTGATACATCGCGGCCTGCTCGTCGCTCGCGAGCTGCTTGATTCGCCCGCGCTTCAGGTCCGTGAAAAACGCGGTGCCTTCTTCGAAGGTCAGGTTGTACGCTGAGATGTGATCCGGCTCGAGCGCAGCCACCGATTCGATATCGAACAGAACGTCGGCAGCCGTCTGTCCCGGCACCGCGAAGATTAAATCGAGGTTGAGGCGATCGAAGCCGGCGCGATGCGCCATCTTTGCGGCCGTGCGGGTTTCGTCGGCGCTGTGAATCCGGCCGAGAAACTTGAGCGTCGCCGGGTTGAACGACTGCGCGCCAAAACTGATCCGATTGACGCCGGCCGCGCGCATGCCGCCAAGTTTCGCGAGGTCCACGGTGCCGGGATTCGCCTCGAGCGTTATCTCGGCGTCGTTCTCCATTCCGCAAATGCGATTTGCTGCGTCGATTATCTGCCCAATCGATTTGGGATCGAACAGCGACGGCGTACCACCGCCAAAAAATATCGTCCTGATGCGCTCGCCCGAGTACGACGCGTTGCGCGCCCTGGCTTCAAGCTCCGAAATCAGCGCGCGCGTGTATTGCTCCTCCGGCCACGCCGCCGCCGCATGCGAATTGAAGTCGCAGTACGGGCACTTCGATTGGCACCACGGAATATGAACGTAGAGTGAAAAGCTCACGCAACGATTGTAGCGCGCCTGCGCCGCCCGCTACTACGCGCCCGACACGGTCGGTATACTGCGTGCGTCAGAGGCAACTTGTCGGAAGTCGCACCCAACCAGGATCGCAGCGAACCGCGCGCCAAACCGCGTGCCGGGCTCGCGAGCGCGAGCGGATCCGGCGCCAGCCAGGCCGGCACCATCGCCGCCGGCGTATTGCTCAGCCGCATCGCCGGCCTTGTCCGCGACAGCATCTTCGCCCATTTTCTCGGCGACTCGGCCACCGCCGACGCGTTCAAGGCGGGCTTTCGCATCCCCAACATTCTGCAGAACCTGTTCGGCGAGGGCGTGCTGTCGGCGTCGTTCATCCCGGTTTATGGAAAATTACTGGGCGAGGGCGACGAAGAAACCGCCGACATGGTCGCCTGGGGCGTCGGCGCGATCATGACGCTCGGCGTAGCGGTGCTGGTCGCGATCGGCGTGCTGGTGACGCCGTATCTCATCGACGTGATCGCGCCCGGCTTCGAGGGCGACAAGCGCGACCTGACGATTCAGATTGTGCGCATCCTGTTTCCCGGCGCGGGCCTGCTCGTGATGTCGGCGTGGTTTCTCGGCGTCCTCAACAGCCATCACAAATTTTTCGTCTCGTACACGGCGCCCGTGGCATGGAACGTCGCGATGATCGGCGCGCTGCTCTACTACGGTCCGCGCCGATCGCAGGATGGCCTCGCGATCGCTATCTCATGGGGCAGCGTCGTCGGCTCGGCACTGCAAATCGCCGTGCAGGTGCCGCAGACGATGGCGTTGTTGCGGAAACATCGCATCGACTTCGCGCGCATCGCCGCGCCGCTTCGGTCCGTCTTCCACAATCTCACGCCGGTCGTCATCAGCCGCGGCGTCGTCAACCTCAGCACTTACGTCGACAATATCCTGGCGAGCCTGCTGCCGACCGGCGCCGTCGCCGCGCTCAACTACGGCCAGTTGCTCTACATGGTGCCCATCAGCCTGTTCGGATATTCGGTCGCCGCGTCAGAATTGCCCGCGATGTCGCGCGCCGCCGGTTCGATGCCCGAGCAGATGAGCACGATTCTGCGCACGCGGCTGAATCGCGGACTGCGCCAGATCGCGTTCATGGTCGTCCCGTCGTCCGCCGCCTTCCTGATTCTCGGCGATGTCATCGTCGCGATGATTTATCAATCCGGCGCGTTCACCCGCGCCGACGCGGTTTACGTGTGGGCCGTGCTCGCGGGTTCGGGCGTCGGGTTGCTCGCGGCGACGATGGGCCGGCTGTACAACTCGGCGTTCTACGCGCTGTTCGACACGCGCACTCCTCTTCGCTTCGCAATAATCCGCGTCGTACTGACGCTGGTGCTCGGCTATCTGTGCGCGATTCCGCTGCCGCCGATGCTCGGGATCGCGCAGAAGTGGGGCGTCGCCGGACTGACGATATCGGCGGGCGTATCCGGATGGGTCGAGTTCGCGCTGCTGCGATGGGCGTTGAACGGTCGCATCGGATGGACCGGGCTCGAGCGCTCGTACCTGGCGAAGTTGTGGGCGCTGGCTCTGGGAGCGGCCGCAGTCGGGTTCGAGATGAAACTTCGAATGGGAGGATTCGGTCCGCGGATCCAGGGACTGGCGATCCTCTCGACTTACGGCGCACTTTATTTCTTTGGCGCCTGGCTGCTCGGTTTGCCGGAGCTCAAGCAATTCACCGATCAGATCACCCGCCGCTTTTCTCCGCGTCCGCCTTCGAACTCATCCGATCGATAGTCGCGGTGGTCGAGCGGCCGCTGAGCAGAGGCGCGTGCGCAACTCTGCCGCCGCGCGCTTCGACGAACGCCTGACCGTCAACCGGCTTGCCGCGCCAGTCTTCGCCCTTGATCAGGACGTCGGGTTTGACCGCGCGAATGATCTTCTCGGCGCGCGTTTCCTCGAACACGACTACGTAGTCAACCGCTTCCAGCGCGGCGAGGATTCGCGCGCGCTCAGCCGCGGGATAGATGGGACGGCTGTCGCCCTTGAGTTGGCGCACGCTGCGATCGCTGTTGAGTCCGACCACCAGCACGTCGGCTTGCGCGCGCGCAAAGGCCAGGCTCTGGATATGGCCGGCGTGCAACAGATCGAAGCATCCGTTGGTGAATGCGATGCGCCGGCCGGCGCGCCGCTCGCGCTCGAGCGCGGCCTTGAGCTCGTCCGCCGAATGAATTTTGCGCTCGTAACTGGAGTGAGCGGGACTGAGCGCGCGCGCCAGGTCTTCGCGCGTGATCACTTCGGTGCCGATGCGCGTCACCTCGATGCTCGCGGCCAGGTTCGCGATCGTCGCCGCCGACGAAAAGCCAAGGCCCGCGATCGAAAACATCCCGAACACGCTCAGCACGACATCGCCCGCTCCCGTGACGTCGTAGACCTCGCGCGGCGCGGTCGAGACGTAAGTGTCCTTGCCGCCGCGCTCCGCCAGGTACATCCCGTCGCGATCGAGCGTTATCAGGCACGCCTCGAGGCCGAGCTTGCGCACGAGAGTCTCTGCGGCTTTGCGCCACGCGCCGCGGTCGGTGAGGCGGATCCCGGTCGCGACTTCTGTTTCGTAGCGGTTGGGCGTGAGCGCGGTCGCGCCACGATAAATCGAGAAGTCGTCGGTCCGCCGCGGATCGACTATCACCGGGATACCGCGCGCGCGGCCGCCGTCGATGAGCGCGCGCAGCACCGGCGGCGTCAGCATCCCCTTGTCGATATCCGAGATCAGCACGCCGTCGCAGTTGCGCAGCTCCGACTTGAGACGCGCGATCAGCTCGCGTTCGCGCGGCGGCTTGAGCGGGCTTGGGTCTTCGTCGTCGACGCGCAGCAGTTGCTGAGTCGCACGATTAGCCGCCTGCACGGAACCGAGCATACGATCCTTAACGATAGTGGGGCGGTCGGGATCGATCAGAATCGCGCGCGTGTTGATTCCGAGATCGGCGAAGATTTCGCGCAGCAGGCCGCCGTTGCGATCCGCGCCGACGACGCTCAGCGCACTGACCTCGGCGCCGAGCGCGCGCAGGTTGGCCATCACGAAGCCGGCGTTGCCGGGTTTCTCCTCGCGCCGCTGCACGCGCAGGATCGGGATAGGAGCCTCGGGAGAAATTCGCGCGACGTCGCCCCACAGGTAGCGGTCGAGGATCACCTCGCCGGCGACGAGCACGCGCAACGGCTTGAGTGTGGGCAGTCCATGCACGTGATGCGGGGGTTGAAGATGCGCGGGAGTGGAAGTTTTGCGTCGAGCCATGATGCGGCATCTTACGCCGCGGCACGGTCAGCGTTAAACCGCCTGCGCGAGGCGTTGGCCGAGCTCTTCGCGGAACTTGTCTTGGACGCTCCCGCGAACTACACGGTTAGCAACGCAGCGCGCCTCCCAAAGGAGTGGGTACATGCAAACGATTCGCCACCTGACGCACCTGGTTCGTTTTCCGGCCATGGTGCTTGCTCTTCTAGTGCTGACTTGCGGCACGCCGTCGCGCGCATGGTCCGGCAGTGAGAAACTGTGGATAGCCAACGATGATGGCTACGGCATCGAGTCATTCAGCTCCAAACAACTCAAGAAGAGTGGGACGCCTACGCCACTTCAGTTGCTCACATATCCCGAAGTGACGGGTCTTGCCTTTGACAAGTCTCGTAACCTTTGGGTCGTCATACCGCCCGACGAGGTAGTGCAATTCACTGCCGCGCAACTCAAGAACCTGAAAAACGAGCAGAGTCCGACGCCCGGAGTGACAATCACAAGTACCACTTTCGTGTACGTCTATGGCTGTAATTTCGACCATCAGGGTAACCTGTGGCTGGCGGACTACTCAAACGGCTCGATCGACGAACTGTCGAAAACCCAGCTGGCCGCGGGCAGCGGAGCTGTAACGCCCGCGGTAGTGGTGAAGTTCTCACATCCGAACGGGCCGAACTTTGTGACGTTCGACAAAGCTGGAAACGCGTGGGTGGACGGTGAGAACGACGATACGGTGGGCGCATTCTCCCCCAGTCAACTTACCAGCGGCGGCGATCAGTCCGCGACGGTCATGCTGGCAGACGATGGCAGCGGCACGAGCCTCTCGTCTCCGGGCGAAATCGCTTTCGACAAGAAGGGCAACCTTTGGGTTCCGAACTACAGTTCAGCCACGGTCGTGAAGTACGCCAAGAATCAGCTCAGTGGCATAAGCGACCCCGCTCCGGCCGTGAAGTTGAGCAGCGCGATTTTTGACGGCCCGTGGGGCGCAGCGTTCGATTCCCAGGGCGATCTCGTGATCCTGAACTACACTGACGCAACTATCGCGAAGTTTACGCCTCAGCACTTGAAGACCAGCGGTGCACCGGTTCCCGAGGTCTCAGTGATGGACGGGCTCTACGGCTATCAGATCATCTTCGGACCGTCTTCATAGCGTCGCCTCTTTGCAATCGCGCGCTCCCAGCGTTAAACCGCCTGCGCGAGGCGCTGGCCGAGCTCGTCGAGGCTTGCGAGGAACCAGACCTCGTTGCCGCGGTTCGACTCGTAGACGAAGGCGCGCAGCGCGGAACTTTCAGCGAGATGCCGCGAGATGTCGCCGACGATCACGAGGCGCCGCCGATATTGCACGAATTTCTGGATTAGCTCGCCGGCAATACGGGTTTTCAACTGAAAGAATTCTTCGTCGAGGCACTCGACCGGGACGACGATCAGCGTGGCGCGGCTCTCAAAGGACTTGCCGAGGATGTCGACGGCGTCAGCATAGGTCCGCAGCCGCATCTCGTCCGCCGCGCATTCGAGTATTGGCACGCCGTGAAGTTCGTATGACCTGGCTGGCATCGCTCGCGCTACCGTTCAGTTCGTCAGCGGATCCTGAGCGACGAGGACGCGCAGTGGAATGCCTTCGATATTTGTCGGGACCTTCATTGGCTGCTGAAAGTCAGGCCTCGCGACTCTAACTACGATCGCAAGTTGACCTCCCGGAAACGACTCGACGTCAAAGCCGTAGACCTGGTCCTCACCGGCTATCGCTTCCAGCTCATGCTGATGGCGCCGCATCACATCCTCGACGCTGACCACCTTAACCGGGCAACCGTCGAGCTGTCTCGGTATTTGCTCGTCGATCTCAGGGGTGAGCTCTCTCACTCGCACAACGATGTTGCCGTCGTTGGCGAGATAGACCAACGATACTCCGGGAATCCTCATCAGCTCGGCGCGATGCGTCTCCAGCGCAGCGTGCCCGTCGGAATACGCGTTGGGCGGAGCTTCATCGTATGCGTCGATTTGGCCCGCAAAAGCCAAACGATCCGACGCAGGCATCCACGATAGAATCACTATCGCGATAGCCAGGCCGCGCACGCCGTGTCTTGTCGTACTCATGGTGCCGCGCTGAGACGCTCATCTGATCGCGTAGCCACCGTCGACGTATACGATCGAGCCGGTCACGAAGTCAGAAGCGTGCGAGGCGAGGAATATCGCGGCGCCCGCCATCTCTTCGGGCTGGCCGAAGCGGCCGGCCGGAGTGCGCAGGATTATCTCGTCGAACATCGCGCCGCTTTGCGCGCCGGCCGTCATGTCGGTCGCGATCCATCCGGGGACGATCGCGTTGACCTGGATATTGTGCGGCGCCCACTCGATAGCCATCGTTTTGGTCGCCTGGACGAGCGCGCCTTTCGCCGCGGCGTAAGGGATGGCTCCGATGTGCGCGCCGAAGCGCGAATATTCGCTCGCGATATTGATTATTTTGCCGTGCTTGCGCGCGACCATCGAGCGCGCGGCGATCTGCGACAGAAAAAAGCACGAGTTCAGGTTGGTCTCGATCACGCGGTCCCAGTCCTCGGCCCTGAACTTCAACGCGCTGCGCATGATCGCGATGCCGGCGTTGTTGACGAGGATCGAGATCGGCCCGAGCTTGCGCTCGGCTTCTTCCATTGCGGGGCGCAGGTCGTCGCGCCGCGTCACGTCGAGCTGAATCGCAAGCGCAGGCACGCCCGCTTTCGTCAGCTCCTCGACGACGGCACGATTTTTCTCCTCGTTGCGCGCGAGGATCGCGACCGACGCGCCCGCCTCGGCCAGGCCGAGCGCGATTCCGCGCCCGATACCGCCGTTGCCGCCGGTGACGACAGCGACCTCGCCGCTCAGATCGAACATTTTCGGCGCAGCCATGGTTGAACTTACCTCGAGTGAATGCGCAATTATTAAGCGGCGTTGGTATATTGTCCATCCCGCTTGAGCTAAGCGGACCGTATCCGCCTTGGCTGGAACCGGTACCGCCTGGCTCACAAGGAGTGCATCATGGCCGCCACTCAGCAGCGCTTTTCCGTCATCGGCGATAAGAATCTCAACGACCTTCGTAAGCTGATCAACGTTCCCATCGAGGACACGCTTGAGCCCTGGTGCCACGAGGCCAGCCGCGACAATATCCGCCATTGGGCCCACGGTATCGGCGACGACAATCCTCTATGGTGTGATCCGGCCTACGCAGCCAAAGGCCCGCACGGGCGCCTGGTCGCGCCGCCCTCGTTCATCTTCCCGCTCAACCGTTCATTTAGTGGCTATGTAGGAGGGCTCGCCGGGGTCCATGCGATGTTCGCCGGTATCGACGTCGTCTGGCATCGCCCCATGCTTCTCGGTGACGAATTCACCACCAAAGTCTGGCTCAAGGATTTGATCGAGCACGACACGCGCTTCGCTGGCCGCTCGATTCAGCAGATTTACCGTTGCGAGTTTCTCAATCAGCGCGGCGAACTGGTCGCGGAGGGCGATAGCTGGTGTTTCCGCACCGAGCGCGACACCGCGCGCGAGCGCGGCACCAAGTACACTGAGACGAAGCAAAGGCCCCCGGTCAAGTATTCGCGCGAGGACCTCGCGAAAATCTTTGCGCTCTACGAAGGTGAGGAAGTCCGAGGCGCAACTCCGCGCTATATCGAAGACGTCAAGGTCGGCGACAAGCTCAAAACCATGGTCAAAGGCCCGATGACCGTCACCGGCTTCATCGCGTTCGCGCAAGGCTGGGGCGGTCTTTATATTCGCGCCAACAAACTTGCGTGGAAGCAGCTGCAGAAGCATCCCGGCCTCGGCATCGCCAACAAATTCGGCATCCCCGACGTTCCCGAGCGCGTCCATTGGGAAGACGATCTCGCAACTCTCGTCGGGACTCCCGCCGCCTACGACTACGGTCCGGAGCGATGCTCCTGGATGACCCATCATCTCACGAACTGGGCCGGCGACAGCGGCTTCCTCCGCCATATCGAAGTAAAAATCCGTCGCCACAATCCGGTTGGCGATACCCTTTATATCGACGGCGAGGTCACGCGGACTTACAGCGAGGATGGCGCGCATTACGCGACCATCACGCAAAAGGCGGTGCAACAGGACGGCGAACTGTCCGTTCTTGCAACCGGCACAGTCCGCCTCCCGTCGCGCGCAGCTTAATCCGCCTCGCTCTAAAAAAAGTGGAATACGTCGTTTACCTTCAAGACGTCTCCGGTAAGGGTAACGATATAGGCGGTGTTCCCGATGAAATTCAGGGACGTCGGGAGATTTATATTATCCACCAGGAACGTGAATGTGCCGTCAAGATTGGCTCTTACCAACGCACCGCTGTTGGGTTGCGCTGGCGAGCCCGGTGCTGCGCCCGGCACTCCCGGACCCTGCGATAAGGCATAGAGACGTCCGTCGAGACCGAATTTGACGTCAACCAGGAGGCTCGCCCCGGAAGCCACTTCCGCCACGTTGGCTGAGTTGGGACGGAACGCCACAATCTTGCCGTTCTGAGGAAGGTGAGGAACCGGACCGGCCTCTGCCATGAAAACTATGTCACCCAGCACGACGGTCAAACCGGTTGGGACGATATCGTCGAACGCTTCTACCACACTTATCTTTCCACCAAGCGTGACGGATAAGACCCGGTTGAGATGCCCATCGGTGACCAGGAAACCATCTCGATAGGGCCGCATCGCATACAAGACGCCGGTATCGACGAAGAAGGGAAAAGGAATAGTCGGCGGATTGTTCAGATTAAACTGCCCGACGTCAGCGATAATAGTGAACTGGTTAGGACCGTCCACGCGATAGATTCCGTCAATGCTGTTGCCGCCGAGATCGGAGCTAACGAGAGTGACGAGCACGTACGCCGTCCTGCCGATAAACGCGATGTCAGTTGGACCGCCGATTCCGACTGAACTGAGCGTTTGCGGGAGACCACTCGCGAACGTGGAAATTTTGCCGGTGCGCGGGTCAACGCGCGCGATCTGCCCAAGTGTGCCTTCAACAACATACAACGCGCCGTCCGGCCCGACAGTGCTGCCCAGAGTTCCCTGCAATCCCGAAGCTAAAACTGAAACGGAGGGAGAACCGAACTTTGGTGATGCACAATTAGCAGGACGGATGCTGCCCGCCGTAATAAGCGCCGCCAGAATCAGCACGAAAAATACCTTGATTCGAAGTTGTCGTTGACGTGAGTTCATTTCTTCCTCCTTGCAGTTGCCGCCTGTGAACGATTGCTGCTGCGATACACAATTCGACCCCCGGAATCGGATGGGTTCTTGCAGGCGGCATCTTCAGTGCAAAAGGACTGCAATGCCATGACGGAAATCTGTCGTTTTTCTGTAGCTTTCATGTCGGCGCAGCGATATTGAATAGTTGCCGCAAGTTTCACTTTTCCCGAGGGGAGGTGAATTCCAAATGTTGACCGGCGCGATCTTCCGTTTCGGAGATTTTGAGCTCGATCGAAAACTTTATGAGCTGCGGCGTAAGGGCCGTCCGATAAAGCTCGAGCGAATTCCGCTCGACTTGTTGTTCTTGTTAGTCGAGCAGCGCGATCACCTGGTTACGCGGGACGAGATTCTCGCGCGCATTTGGGGCAAAAGCGTCTTCCTCGATGCCGACAGCGCGATCAACTCAGCTATTCGAAAAATTCGTCGTGCTCTGAGCGACGATCCGGAATCTCCGCATTTTGTAGTTACCGTACCGACCAGGGGCTATCGTTTCGTTGCGGAGATCCGCGAAACGAATCCGCAGTCCTTGCAGTACGCTGCCGCGAGCGCCGAAGATTCCAGCCGTCTGCAGATGTCGCGGGTGAAGTACGCCAAATCCGGTGACGTTCACATCGCCTATCGTATTTTTGGTGATGGGCCGCGCGATTTCGTGATGATCCAGGGAACGCTTTCTCATCTCGAGTTGTTTTGGTCCACTCCCGCCAAGCAGCATCTGCTCGAGCGGCTCACCAGGTTCGCTCGCGTTATCATCTTCGACAAGCGCGGTCAGGGTCTTTCGGACCGAGTGGTCGCAGAGCAAACAATCGAGGAAAGGATCGATGACGTGCGAGCGGTGATGGACGCGGCTGGTTCAGAGCGCGCCACTATCTACGGATGGTCCGAGGGTGGTCCGATGTCACTGATGTTCGCGGCCAGCTATCCCGAGCGCGCCAACGCGCTGGTGTTGTACGGCACATATGCGTCGGTCAAAGACGAGCCATGGGCCGCAAGTCGCGAGGAGTGGGACGCTATGCTTCGTGAGTGGGAAGTTCGGTGGGGAGAAGGAATCCTGCTTCGCGTAAATACACCAAGTCTCGCCGATGACCCGGCCAGCATACAGTGGTGCGGGACATTGGAGCGGGCAAGCGCAAGTCCCGGTTCAATCGTCGCATTGATGCGAGCCAACTACGAGCTGGATGTCCGCCACATACTGCCGACGATAACCATTCCGACTCTTGTTATGCATCGCATCGCCGACGCCCTGGTTCCCATCGCCGCCGGCCGTTACTTGGCGGAACACATTCCGGGAGCCAGGTACGTGGAGATTCCCGGATCCGATCACACTGTGAGTGACATCCCCAGCGAGGATTTCATAGCCGACCAGATCGAAAAATTTCTGACGAGCGCAGTTTACAGTACGGAGCATCGTCGCATATTGACCACCGTGGCAGTTGTGCAAATCGACCCGCCGAACGCGCGCGCTGCCAGGAGCGACGCACAACATGCGCCCCGGCTAATTGAAGACTCGCTAGCTATGGTCAACTCGGAGTTGACAGCTTTTCGCGGACGCAGCTTGCAAATTCCCGATGCGTATTTCGCGGCTACTTTCGACGGACCGGCAAGAGCAATAAGGTTTGCTTGTTCCGTGCGCGAAAAGCTACTCGCGCTCGGATTACACACTCGGGTCGGAATTCATACCGGTGAATGCGAACTGATCGACAACGAAGCCCGCGGTACCGCCGTGGATATCGCTGCCCTGGTTGCCTCGCGCGCAGGAGCGGACGAGGTCTTGCTGTCGAACACAGTGAAGGATCTCGTCGCCGGGTCAGACCTTCGATTCGAAGACCGCGGTGCGCGCAAGTTAGACGGTGCAGGAAAGTGGCGCTTGTATAGAGTTAAGCATCAAGCCTCGGCGATCAGGACGTCGGACGCTCACACTTCCTTGCTTCGCTGATCGTACGAGACGCAGCAAGCGTTTCTACCTGAGTGGCGGCAACACGATTGGGTCGGGGGGTTGCGACGCGGGCCATGGCCGGTTGTGCTTCGCCGCGATCTCGCCGGTGACGCGCTCCCAGCGCTCCTTGCCGAAGCTCTTGTAGGTCTGGAACGGATTGACGTATTCGCGCATGCGGAACGCCTGGCCGTTTCTGATGGTGATCAAGGTGAAATACCGCTGCGTATAGCGGCCGCCGTCGACGGTATTGCCACCGCCGGATGATTCCACGATGGTGGTCTCCGGATCGGCTGTGGGATACACGGCCGCCGGCGTTGTGCTGAAGCGCGGAACCACGCTCAGCAGAAATTCCATAAAACGGCTCACGGCCTCGAAGCCGATCATCGCGACCGGGATCTCGAAGGTCGGTCCCTCCCAGATGGCGTCCTCATGCAGGGCATCGAGCCAGATTGCGCGCTGTTCTTCGAGCGTGGTGATCTTGCCGCCGAAGGCGTCACCGAGGTTCTTGCGGGCCATGGGCTGTCTCCTTTGCGCGTCTTATTACGTTGGGGCGATGGCGATCATCCAGTCGCGATTCATTTGGTGGCGAGGATCAGCGGCGATGGAGCGGCGGGCGTTCGGATGGTCTTCACCGTTTTGAAGCCCGCCTCCTTCAGCCAGCTGCGATACTCCTTCATCGTGAAGACGTCGCCGGCTTGCGTGTGCACCATCATATTTAGTCCGAACAGCATCGGCAGGGCAGGACCGGTGCGGTCATCGTTCGGCACCAATTCGGCGATCAGCAGCATTCCGCGCTTGCGCAAGGCCTTCGCCGATCGTTCGAGCAACTGGCGTCCGGCGTCGCGACCCTCGCCGTGTATGATATGGCCGAGCGTGACCAGGTCGTAGCAATCGGTGCCGAAATCCATCTCCCGCAGGTTGCCTTCCCGATACTCGTAGCGATCCTCGACGCCGAAGCGTTTGGCGTACTCGCGCGCCACGGGAGTGACCTGCGGAAAATCGACGGCAGTAACATGCGCCGCTTTAATTGCTTGCGCGAAGGGAATTGACCAGGCTCCGGCACCGGCCGCGACATCCAGAATGTTCTTGATCCTTGCTTTGGCTCCAGCACCGAGGCTCGCGACGGCGGCTGTGGCGCCGACAAAGTTGAGCGGGAAAATAACCTTGACCAGCATCGCGAAAAACTCCGCTCTCGCGGCATCGTCGCCAGCACGAGGAGCCAGCGCCGCGCCGTTCCTGACGACTTCCGCGAGCTGGAACCATCCTGTCATCTGACCGCTCGCGAAGCGTCCGGCGCCTTCCATATAAAGGTCGCCGCCGCGAACCAGGAAGGTCGCCGCGTCCCGCGAAAGTGCGTAGCGATCGCCCTTGCGAGTGAGGTATTTCAGCGCGACCAGCGTATCGAGCAGGCGGCGCATCATGCTTTCGTTCGCATGAGCTTCGCTCGCGATTTCACTCGCAGTGGTTTTGCCGTGCGCAATGAACGTAAAGACATCGAGGTCGACGGCGGCGGCGACTGTGCACGTGGTCCATCCGCCGAATATCAATTCCTTTGCGACGGGAACTGCGGAAGGCAATTTCTTCGTCTGCTTAGCCAAGGTGCAAGCTCCTTTTGATTCTTCAGCGAATGAAAAAACCGCCGTCCACGATGATATCCGCGCCGGTGACGAAATCTGATGCGTGCGATGCGAGGAATACCGCCGCACCCGCCATCTCGGACGGCTCGGCGAAGCGGCCCGCGGGCGTCCGCAGTATCATTTCATCTTTCAAAGCTGCGTATTTCGGATCGTTGCGAATCCAGTCGGTCATGTCGGTCGCGGTCCAGCCGGGCGCAAGCGAATTGACCTGGATATTGTGCGGCGCCAGTTCGATCGCGAGGCATCGCGTGAGCTGCAGCAGCCCGCCCTTGCTCACGCCGTACGACGGATAAACCGGAGTGCCTTTGTAGCCACCGACGCTGGCGACGTTGATTATTTTGCCCGCCTTGCGCGCGATCATCGAAGGCGCCGCGTACTTCGAGAGCAGGAAGCATGAGGTCAGGTTGGTTTCCATGACCGAATCCCAATCTTCCTCGGAATGATCGAATAGTCCTTTCAGGATTGCGAAGGCGGCGTTGTTGACCAGGATGTCGATCGGTCCGAGTTTACGCTCGACTGCTTCCAGAGCTGGTTTCAGTGACTTGCGCTGCGAGACGTCGAGCTTGAGGGCCATGGCGGGGACGCCAATCTGCTCGAGCGCCGCGAGCGTTTCGCGATTGCGCTCCTCGTTGCGCGCGAGAATCGCGACCGACGCGCCCGCTTCGGCGAGGCCGAGCGCGATGCCGCGCCCGATGCCGCCGTTGCCGCCGGTGACCACTGCGACCTTACCGGTTAGATCGAATGTTTTCGGATTCGCCATTGCGTTTTCTCCTAAGCGAACAGTTGGACAGCGAATGCTCAGCGCTTCTATATTGGCGTTTCGCCCGTGCCGCAACCGGCGCTCACATGCGATGCGCGCGCGATAAGCATCAATCTCCGACGAGGGAAAACCACGACGATGGGACTACGGACGGCTGAACAGTACAAGAGCTCGCTGCGCGATGGACGCGCGGTGTTTTTCAGGGGCGAGAAGGTCGCCGACGTCACGACGCATCCCGTGATCGGAATTGCGGTCGAGCATGCGGCGCTCGACTACCGGATGGCCGACGATCCGAAGTACCGCGAGCTCGCGGTCGTGAAAGAGGGCGCCGACGAGTACAGCCGCTACTACCATATTCCGCAAAACGGCGACGACCTGCTCAAGCGCAGCGCGTTGATCGCGGCCTCGACGCGCGAGGGCGCGACGCTGGTCGTGCTGATCAAGGAGATCGGCACCGACGCGCTGCTCGCGCTCCATATTATCGGCGAGCGGCTCGCGGCTGCCGGCAAGCCCGAGTATCGCGAGCGCATCCACCAGTACTACCGCCAATGCCGCGACAACGATCTCGCTGTGGCCGTTGCGCAAACCGACGTCAAGGGCGATCGCTCGCTCGGGCCCACGCAGCAGGATCATCCGGACTACTATGTGCGAATCGTCGAGGAGCGCCCCGACGGTATCGTGGTGCGCGGCGCGAAGGTTCACACCAGCGTCTCGACCAATACCAATGAGGTGATCGTGCTGCCGACGCGCGCGATGCGCGCCGAGGACAAGGCTTACGCGGTCGCCTTCGCGCTGCCGATTAACACGCCGGGGCTGAAGCTGCTCGCGTCGCCGCACGGCAGCTCGCACAAAAACGATTTCGAGCATCCGATCAGCGCGCGGCACAAGATGATGGAGACGTTGACGGTCTTCGATGACGTGTTCGTGCCGAAGGAGCGCGTGTTCCTGCAAGGCGAGATCGATTTCGCCGGCCTGCTCGCGCTGACCTTCGTGCGCTTCCATCGCTTCACCGCCGTCTCGTACA
This sequence comes from Binatus sp. (SeqCode), assembly GCA_050010075.1. Taxonomy (GTDB): domain Bacteria; phylum Desulfobacterota; class Binatia; order Binatales; family Binataceae; genus Binatus. Next base: position 27,762 of record JBEKLS010000043.1, read on the forward strand.
AGCTGCCGCTGCTCGAGCTGATGGCGGGTGCGGGCCATGCAGCGGCGGAGGCCAACGGAATCGCGCGCGCGGGTCACGTGCGCGACAAGCTAACGCATCTGGCGGCGTATCACACGACGGTGCGCGGGCTAATCGAGCATGCGGCGCGGACGTGCACCTACGAGGACGGCGTCGCGGTGCCGAACACGCTGCTGACGAACGTCGCGAAGTATCATTTCGCGCACAACTACCACGCGGCGGTGCAAATCGTGCAGGACCTGGCGGGCGGACTGCTGGTGACAGGACCGGCGGCCGAAGATCTCACGAGCGAAGCGACGCGCGCCTACGTGCTGAAATACATGGGTGGCGCCAAGGGCTTCGACTCCGAGAAGCGGCTGCGGCTGCTGAACCTGATCGGCGACCTGACGTCGTCGGACTTCGGCGGCTACCAGGAAGTGCTGGCGGTCCACGCCGAAGGCGGCTTCGAAGCCGAGAAGCTGCAGGCCTACCGCGAGTACGACTTCAAGACGGTAGCCGCCTACGCGCGCAAGCTCGCGGGAATCTGAGCGCGACTATTTTTCGGTGCGCAGCTCGACCGTATTGCCGTCTGGATCGAGGATCCAGAGTTGGCGGCCGGCGCCCATGTTCGGGCCTTCGAGGAACTCGATGCCCATCTCCTTGAGCGAGCGCTTGGTCTCCTCGAAATCCTCGACGTCGAAGGCGACGTGCGCGCCGAGTGGATCGGGCTTCTGGCCGCGGTTCTCGCTCTGGATGATATGCAGCGCGTTGTTGCCGATACCGTACCATGCGCCGCCGAAGCCGAAGTTGGGCCGCGGGATTCGCTTCAGGCCGACCACGTTTTCGTAAAAGCTGGTCGCCTTGTCGACATCGCTGACGCGAAACGCCGCATGATTGAACGCCTTCAACTTGATCATCGTGAGTTCTCCATCGCCTGAAATTTTTCTAGTGCACTTCGCCGCCGCCCGCGACGTTGATCGTTTCGCCCGTAATATTTTCTGCGCGGCATAGGTAGACCACGGCCTCGCCGATATCAGCCGGCGTCTGCTCGCGCTT
>JBEKLS010000044.1:0-28643 GCA_050010075.1 Binatus sp. (SeqCode)
GCGACTGCGACCACGACCGCATCGAATACGTCGACCGCAACGCCCACGCCCACGGCTACGCGCGCTACTCCAACCGCGACCAGGACTGCAACTGGCACGTCCACCACGACGCCGACCGCGACGACGACGGCCAAGGGCGCTACTGCGACCGCGACCAGGACTGCAACGATTACCGCAACCGCGACGGCCACGAGCGGTACTGCCGCTGCGACCATCACCGCAACGGCGACGGCGACCTCGACGCTCACTGTGACCTCGACGCCGACCGCGACTAGCACAGCAACCGCGACTGCGACGTCAACAGCAACTGCGACGGCGACAACGACGGCGACTGCAACGGCCACGAGCACTGCGACCGTGACCAGAACTGCGACGCCGACCGCTACCGCGACGCCAGGCAGCAGCCCCATCTCGCTTTCGGGATCAGTGCAAGGCGGCACTTTTGGGGTGATTGACGCGACGGTGACGATCTACGCGGCAGGCACTACTGGATACGGCGCCGGCGCGACTTCGCTGGCTTCATCGAGCACCGTCTCCGGCGGTTCCTTTTCGCTCACGCCCACCTGCCCCGGAGGTAATCCGCAGACTTACGTGGTCGCGACCGGCGGCAACGGTGGCGGCGGGGTGAATAGCGCGCTCGCGATGATGGCGCTGACCGGTCCGTGCGACAGCTTGAGCTCGTCGAGCTTCGTGACGGTCAACGAGTTGACGACAGCCGCGGCCGAATGGGCAATGGCGCAATTCATCGATTCGACCGGATCGATAATCGGGACGTCCCCGACCAACTTGACCGGACTGAACAACGCGGCCAACGCTGCGATCGTCAACCTGGTCGTCAGCGTGGGGACCAGCACCGCTAATTCCGGTATCCCGGCAAGCAACCTCAGCGGCCTTGGATGTCCGTATCCACCGGACGCCGACAGCCAGCCGCTCAACTGCGACGCGCTGGACCGGCTCGACACTCTTGCCAACGTGCTGGCCGCGTGCGTCGAAAGCAGCGGTCCGGCAGTGTCCCCGTGCAACACCCTGTTCAGCAGTACCTTGAGCAGTATGACCACGCTCCAGGCAGCGCACGTGATGGTGACGAACCCGACGGCAAACGTGAGCACGATCTACGGCCTGGAGGGCACGCCCGCCGCCGCGCCGTTCCAGCCCACTTTCAATTCCGCTCCCGCGGATTGGACACTGGCGTTGAATTTCATTCCCACCGGCGCGCAATTGGATAATCCGGCGGACGTTGCGCTCGATGCCGCGGGCAACGTTTGGGTGGCCAACACGGGAGCCCAGGGTGTGAGCGAGCTCATCGGTCCCAATTTTGGTTCCGGTGCAAAGTTCTTCGACCCGGACAATGCGGATTTCAGCGATCCCAACCCGATCGCGCTGGACCTTGCGGGCGATGCGTGGACGGTGAACGACACGGCATCAACTGCCAACGGCGATGTGAGCGAACTGGTAGCTCCGAGCTGGAGCACCGACGGTGTGAGTTTCTCGAACGGGAATGCGGATGTCTGCACGCCACAATGGCTTGCAATCGACGGCGCGAGCGACATCTGGGTTTTGATGCCGGGCGGCGGCTGCGGGGGCGGCGCGAGCGTTGGCGAACTCGAAAGCTCGAACTACAAGAGCAACGAGGCCAACTTCGCGCCGGCGGCCGCCGCCCTTGATGATCCTGTGCAGATAGCCTTGGACGGGTCGAACAATGTCTGGGTCTTGAACTCAGCCGGCAGCGTGAGTGAGTTGTCGAGTCCCAACTACGGCGCCAATGCTTCGAATTTCGCACCGGCCAACGCGCTCTTAAGCGACCCCAAGGCGATGGCTCTCGACAGCGCTAACAATGTGTGGGTGATAAATCCGGGCGGAAGCGGCAGTATCAGCGAGCTCGCAAGCCCCAACTACGGCACGGCGGGATCGAACTACACCCCGGCAGGCGCGAAGCTTTTCTATCCCACGTCCCTTGCGCTGGACAGCGCCGGCAACGTGTTCGTCGCGATTTGCGGAAGTAGTTGTGCAGGATCCGGAGCAGCCGGCAGCTTGAGCGAACTGCTGAACCCTAATTACGGGACCAACGGGCTGAACTTCACTCCAGCGGGCGCCGACTTCGCTCACCGTCCCAAAGCGGTCGTGGTGGACAGCGCCGGCAATGTGTGGGTGCCCATCGCTAACACGCCGCATACGTCCGATGACTTTGCGGGCAGCGTGACCGAGGTGGTCGGGCTCGCGAGCCCGGTGCTCACTCCCACAGCGGCCTGCATCAAGCAGGGCCATACTCTCTGCAAGCCGTGAGCGAACCGGGCCGCGGTCGACGAGCGCCTTAGGCGCGCAATCCCGCGAGACAGCCGGAACTCTGGAGGATCGGATCGAGCGCGCGTTTGTCTCCCGCGGCTTGATACTTTTCCCGCAACACCACGAGCGACTTGGCGTGATACTTTTGCGGCTTCTGGGTCCAGGTCTTGCCCGCCAACTCTACGCTGAATTCTTCGCTGCCTTTTGCAATCGCGGCGGCGTTGGCCACTGTCCAGGGCATGAAGAGTCTTCCGACCTGGCGCTCGAGCAACGGCGTCAAGGTAGGAGCGAGACTCGACCATGCCTCGAAGGCGCCGTCCGCGCGGGGCCACAGCATGCGATGGATCCATGCGAGCGTGTTCGGCGCGGTCGCGTTGATGATCGCGCCGGGCGTCGGGTCGGTCCATGCGTTGTAGAGCTGTCCCCACATCGCAAAGTCGGCGAATGCCGGACGGTTGCCGAACAGGTACTCGCGGCTGGCCAGGTGAGGCTCGAGGATGGTGAGCGTGTCGAGGAAGGAGTCCTCGATTTGCGGCGCGGTCTGCGGATTCGATCCAACGAAAGACACGCGCGGAACCATCCGGCCGCGAACCATCGCGATGCCGTTGGCGAGCTGCGCTTCATCCACCGCCGGCATCATCGAGCGCGCGATGCGCCCGGCAGCCGAGAGCACGTCGGCCTCGCGCGCCCATCGATAGTGGAACATCCACTTGTTGCCCCATTCATCGCCGAACTCTTCGAGCAGCACTGAAATAAAATTCGCGACCGGATCGGCCGGGTGAATCGAAGGCTCCGGATGGAGCGCCTCGACGTACTCGATGATCGGCGTGGAATCCTGGATGCCCTTGTTGTCCGGCGTTACGACCAGCGGCACCAGCGGCAACTTGGCAAATTTCTGATACTCGCCCTCGGTGTCGAGACTGCGCGGAATCCATCGGTGCGGAATTCCCTTGTAGCGGAAGTACGAACGGACCTTTACCGAATATGGTGAAAGCTCGATGCCGTGGACGTGATATTCGCTAGCCATCGCGTGGTCTCCTTTTCAACGTCAGGAAGTTTTCGTTCGGGCGGTTAATCCTCGCTGCTTGAGACGCCAGACGAGGAGATCGATTCGGTCCTGTCCAAAGAAGGGCTCGCCGTCGAAGACGAAGGTCGGAACGCCCCAGTGGCCGGCGGCCCGATGCGCCGCCTGGTTTTGTTCAATCACACGCTCGTAGGATTCGGCGCGATCGGCGATCTCGCGATCCATTGCTGCGAGATCGAGACCCGCGCGATCAGCAGCTCGCGCGAGATGGTCACCCTGGTCCCATCCGTCGACGGTTCCGCCCCAGATCAGTTTCGAAACCTCGCTGATGAACGGCAGCCCGCGTCCCTTTTCGCTCGCATTGACGCCCAACCGCGTGAGCCGATGTATATGCGGCTGATGCGCGGCGGCCTTCTGATTCGCCATATCCACCACTACCGGATCGGGACGCGGCCAGCCGTAGGGAAGTTTCAGATACTCGGCATTCCTGGCGGTGTCGCGGAACAAGTAGGGGCCGAACAATGGATCGACGCGCTGGAAAAAAGTGGCGTCGCGAACCGCCAGCGGATAAACCGGCCGCACATTGAATTTGAGGTCGTACTCCGCCTCGAGTGCAACCGCGCGCGGGGTCGCGAGATATGAGTAGGGGCTGCGGAACGACCAGAACAAATCAACCTGCAAGCTCATTGTCGCTCCTTGAGCACCGGCAGAACCTCGGTCCTGAAGAATCCAAGGGTTTGCATCTGATCGGACGGACCGACGTCGGCGCCGGGACCGACGATGATCAAATGGTCAAGGCCGAGCTTGAGGATCGCCTCGAAGCGTTTCACGCAATGCGCGGCGGGGCCGGCGACGGCGAATCGATCGATGAACGCGTCGTCGAGATGTTGTGCGTGGCCGGCGTCCGCGCGCGTATGCCGCGACATGTCGTAGGTTTCGCCGACTTTCTGCACCACCGCGCGATCGTCGGGGCGCATGCCCGCGGCCGAATCGCGCGACATACCGGAGAAATGCGCGATGGTACCGACGGTTCCGCGCGCCAGCACACGCGCGCGGGCAATATCGGGATTCACCACCGTGTTGAGAAATGCGCCGAGCTTGAGCGTCGAGGGATCGAGTCCGGCCCGCTTACGCGCCTGGCGAGCAAAATCGATCGCCCACGCCAGACGTTCAGGATCGGCGCCGACGGCAAAGGTTACCGAGTCGGCCAGCGTCGCGCCGACCTCGATTACGCGCGGGCCGGTGGCGGCGACGTCAACCGGCACCTTCGGCATGCTGCCGCGCGCGATCCATTCGTTGCGGCTGCGATAACCGTTGTCGAGAGTGACCTCTTCGCCGCGAAGGAAGCCCTGTACTTGTGAAATATAGCGGCCGAAACCTTTGGCCGACGGTGCGCGCTCGCCAATCTTGGAAACAGCAGAATCACCGCGGCCAATTCCGAGGATCGCACGGCCACCGGACTCCGCCTGGACGGTCGCGATCGCCGACGCCGTTACCGCAGGATGACGAGTCACCGGGTTGGTCACGGCGGTGCGCAGCTTCAAGTGTTTCGTAGCATGAGCTGCGAGGCACAATTCCGAGTAGGGATCCGCCGCCATGTTCTGAGTGTCGACAATCCCGATGCCGTCGAAGCCGCTCTCTTCAATCATCCGCGCCATCTGCGCGAAGACGCCGGGAATCGGAAAGGTCATCATCCATATTTCAGTCTTGCTCATGGCATCAGCCCCTTCTTCTCGACAGCGCGGCAGGCGCTTCTAGTCTTTCGTAAAATGGGCCGGAACCTGCACTGCCTGGAACGTCCGTCCGGGCAATCCACGATGTTTGAGTGCAGGACCGGGCCGCAAACTCATTTCGCGCGGCACCATCTTCTCTTTGCAAACCGGACAGTTGAGCGCCGGTTTTATCGCACGACCGCAGTTGCGATGAACCAGCTCGATCGGCGCGCCCGCGCTACTCGCCATCCAGCGGTCGCCCCAGCTGTTCAGCACGACGATCAAGGGAAAGAGATCGATGCCCTTCTCGGTCAAGCGATACTCGAACCGGCGCGGACGCTTCTCGTACTCGACGCGCGCGAGGATTCCGTCGCGAACGAGTTTGCCGAGTCGATGGGACAGGCGATGCGGCGTAAGGCCGAGGTCCTGCTGCATCGCGTCGAAGCGGCGGATGCCAAGAAACACGTCGCGCACGATCATCATCGTCCAACGGTCGCCAACGACCGAGAGCGCCCGCGCGATCGAGCATTCGACAGTGTTGATATCGTCCCAGCGCATGAATGATTTTCGGCTCCCTCGATCGAGGCCGACACTAGCTTCCAAAATAGAAGTTAGTCAAGCCAAAAAGATCGTATGCAGCCGAATCGAAATTTTACTGGAGAGAAACCGAATAGTTTGCGGGCGCTGGACCTTGCTCCAACGCCCGCGAGGTATTTGATCTGATCAAAAATGCTGTGCGGGCGGTCTCACCGGTCCCCGTAAGACCGTTTTCAGTGAGGCTGGCCCGCACAGCGGAGGCACGGTTTAATCACGCAGGCTTGGTGACGAGTACGGTCTCCTTGCCTTTCTTCTTTGAGTTGCGGACGAAGTAGAAAGCTCCATAGAGACCCCAGATGACCGCGATTGCCACCGCCATCAGAGGCTCTTTGACGCTGCCGAGTCCTTCAATCGGGCCAATGACGTAGAAGGCCATGCAGGCAAAGTTCGCGAGTGCGCCGAAGATTGGAATCGCCATGTGTTTCACACCATGGAACATATGATGTTCGCGGTACGCGACTATGCAGCAGACGTTCGTCAGCCCGTAGACGATAAACGTTCCGAAGTTTGAGATGAGAGTTATCAGGGCCAGCCCGTTCGGCAGAGCCGACAGCGATGCGTTGTTGTTCATTCCGATCGCGTACCACAGGTTATGCGGTAGGGTGGCGATGGTCTTGTCGTCCGGCGCGGAGCCGCCGGCGAAGAAATAGAGCGCGCCGTATGCGCCGAGTACTGCCGAAATTGCCGCGAGCGTCCAGATCGTGCGATGCGGCGTCAGGTTGTCGCCATGCAGCAGGCCGAAGTGCTCCGGCACTTCCGAGTCGCGGCCCATCGCATAGGTCACGCGGGCGCCGGTGTTGATGCAGCTAAGAGTCGTTCCTATCAGTGCAAGGAAGACGGTCAGCGCTTCGAGCATCATGAACGCCTGCCCATGGCCGCCCAGCAGCGCGTTGCCGATGATGGTCATCATGTCGCCGATAGGCGCCGCCGAGCCTTTGGCATCGGCAAGGCTATAGGCGCTCGACATGAAGTAGTTAGCGGCGAAGTATTCAAACATGTAGCAGAACAGGCCCTGGATCGTCAGCGAGAGCAACACGCCGCGCGGAATGTCGCGCGTTGGGTTCTTCGCTTCTTCGCCTAGCGCGGTCACCGACTCGAAGCCGACCAGCAGGAAGATCGCGATCGTCGCCTGCAGCATGACGTAGTTGAAGTTATGCGGCGCGATGACCGACCACGCACTAGGATGGGCCGGCGTGTCGCCGGTGAAAGAGTAGTGCAACACCTTCTTGGTGCCGTCGAGCGCAAGACCCATCGACCCCTCGGGATGTCCGAGGCGGTATGCTATCGCCAAGGCCGAGAAGAACAGCAGCGCGGCGATTTGGATCGCGTTGATGGCGATATTAACCATCGTCGAGCCGTTCACGCCCTTGAACGCGATGTATGCGATCGCGAAAGAGGAAATGATCGCGACCAGCGCCATGAATACAGGGCCGGGTGTGCCGGCGTTCATGCTGTCGGGGGCGAAGTTGCCGACGATGTATCCGATCATGATCCCGATCGTGGCGACCATTGCACCCGGATAAACCCAGTAATAGAGATGCGACGCCCAGCCGATTGTGAATTTGGCTATGCGTGCAAAGCGAAAGGCTTTCGTCTTGCTGAGAAATGCCTGCTCAGCGAAGAAATAGGAACTGCCCGCACCCGGATAGAGCTTGGCCAGTTCCGAGTATGAGATCGCGGTGGCATACGCAAGCATCAGGGCGGCGAAGATTCCGGCCCACATCGCCATGCCCGACGGGTAAGCGTACCCGGCTTGAACGACAAACGTGATCCATAGGAACGCTCCAGGCGCGATCAGCGCCATCGCGTTCACCGTTACGCCGGTCAACCCTAAGGTTGGTACCATCTTTGGTTCTGTTGATTCGGCCATCCTTACACCTTTGTGTTGGGCGCAGAATTGCGCGTTGCACGAAAGCTCCTAGCAAGTCCCCTCTGCGAGTTGTTCTTGCGCGGAGGCAGCATGAAATATGCCATTCATGAAACATTCGAGAGACGTTTTCCGTTGTAAAAGCTGAGAGAACTCGCAATGCAATCTGCATTTAAAAATGAAATGTGCAAATTACAGTGCAGTCTTCGATTTTCGGCTGACAATGCAAAACACAATACGATGCATTTCATCTTGCGCTGTCATTGAAGCTTCCCGTCCAGGTGTGAAATCCACCTAGGCTGTCTACAGCCTTCGACTGTTAGTCACACTTGCTGCAAGTTTTTTGTGCAATGCCAAATCAGTAGGCGCTCGCTCTTAAACTCGTGATCGATCCAGCGTTCAAGGCGCATCGGTCATAGGAGGACACTTAGCCGTTTGAAGGCTCTCGATCTTAGAGCCGAGGTTCGTCGGAGGAAGGTCGGCAGGATCCCCTCCTGACTAGGCCGAACGTTTCATACTGAAATCCACTCCTATCAGCTTGAAAGGTCGAACCGTGCGTTTGTCCCTGCGATGTCAACAAAGTCGGGCACAATCCTGCGGGCATATCTCGTGCTTTGTAGGTGTTGCGCGGAAAAGAGGAGTCAGTCGTGAAAAAGATCGAAGCAATAATCACCCCGTACATTCTTGATGCCGTCAGAGGAGTGCTTAACCAGCGCGGATGCGAAGAAATCCTGCTCTCGGAGGTCAGACTCTCGCATCACGACAGCACCTCCGCGTCCGGTCACTACCGCGGGAACACCTACGACATAGACCTTCCGAAAATCAAGCTGGAAGCGATCGTCGCGGACGATGATGCAATGTCGGCGGCACAAGCTATTTTGCACGCCTCCGAGTGCGAATCGAGCGCCCAGGCCAAGGTGTCAGTCTGTCCGCTCGAGCAGGTCGTTTCGATTGGAGTGTTGACGCTGGAGCCTGGCGAGCGAAGCAGGTTCGGCGAGGTCGAACAAATGATGGCGCGAAGGACTTCACAGGGCGAGAGGCTTCACGCGTAAGTAACGACAACTCTTTGAAAACGAGGATGAAGAAATGGATCTGACAATCTGGCTACCGGCGATGTTTGTATTGGGCTTAGTGGGCATGGGGCTCTGCTACGCATTCATGATCGCCTGCGAAAAGATTTAGGAGCACTACGATGCTTTACGTAACTGCAGCGGTTTCAACATTTCTGTTTGTCTATTTGTGGGTCGCGCTTATTCGGCCCGAGTGGTTCTAGCCCTCAGCCAAGGATAGCAGCAACGAGGTAATGACTATGTGGTTCCTACCGATTTCAATGCTGGTTTGCACAACGCTGCTGGCGATACCGCTGAGCAAGTACCTGGCGTGGATCATGGACGGGAAGTATCACGCTCCCGGCTTTCTGCGCTGGTTCGAGCGCCAGCTCGACTCGGGGGAGCAGAACTGGAAGCAGTACACCGCCTCGATGCTGATTTTCAACACGGTGCTGTTCGTGTTCGGCTTCGCAGTATTGGCCTTGCAGCCGTGGATGCCGCTGAACGGACTCGGCCGCGGGATGCTGGCACCGACCACCATCTTTCACTCGGTGGTGTCATTCATGACCAACACCGACTTGCAGCACTATTCGGGCGACCAGCATTTCTCAAACTTCAGCCAGATCTTCTTTTGCATATCCAACTTCTTTCTCTCCGCGTCGATCGGATTTTGCGGCCTGACCGCGATAATCCGCGCCTTCCGAAGCCAGAAGACGCTAGGCAATTTCTTCATCGATATGTGGCGTGTGGTCGTCTACATGTTCCTGCCGGTCGGCTTCGTGCTGAGCCTGCTGATGCTTCAGCAGGGCATGCCGATGACCTATCAGACCAACTACCAGGTCAACACCCTGGAGCCGACTGCGATGGGCACCGACAGCAACGGTGCCGCCAAGTTGCAGACCATCGTCGTAGGTCCGCTGGCGGCCTTCGAGCCGATGAAACAGCTAGGCACCAACGGTGGCGGATTTTACGGGATGAACTCGGCCCATCCGTTCGAGAACCCAACCGCGTTCACGAATTTCCTGGGCAGCATGGCAATGATGCTATTCCCGTTTTCACTGGTCCTGATGTACGGGCGGATGATCGGCCGAATGGCGCACTCGTGGGTGATTTTCTCGGTGATGATGCTGATGATGGTGGCGACCGTCGTATGGGCTATCTGGTTCGATACTATGAGGCCCAACCCCGGTCTGATCGCACACAACGAATCTCAAAGTTTCTCGATAGGCAGTGCAAGCGCACCGGGCGGCAAACACGTATTCACTTTGCCCGCGGTGGCCGGCCTGCCTCTGGATCAGCATCTCGGAAATCTCGAGGGCAAGGAGCTGCGCTTCGGAACTTCGGCGGGCGCGACCTTCGCCGCGATGACGGTGGATGTGACGTGCGGCGCGGTCAACTGCGAGCATGACAGCCTGAACCCGATCGCAGCTCTGTCGCCGATGTGGGGCATGTGGGTGAACTGCATTTACGGCGGCAAGGGCGTCGGCATGATCAACATGCTGTTGTTCCTGATCCTCGGAATCTTCATCGCGGGTCAGATGGTCGGACGCACGCCTGAGTACCTGGGTAAGAAGATCGGTAAACGCGAGATGGCGCTTCTTATGATTGCGCTGCTCGTGCATCCGATCATGATTCTTGGTCCTACCGGCCTTTTCGCGGCAACGAGCTGGGGAATGAAGGCAGAGAACAATCCGGGTCCTCATGGGTTCTCAGAAATCATGTACCAGTTCTCATCGGCGTCGGCGAACAATGGCTCGGCCTTCGACGGTCTCGGAACAACCTATGGCTTGAATAGCAATCCGAATCCGGCGCCGACCGCGGTGCAATGGGACATCGCAACCGCCCTCGTCATAATCATAAGCCGCTTCCTGCCCATCATCGCTCCTATAGCTATGGCGGCTAGCCTGGGGGCTAAGACATCGACTCCGTTCACGTTAGGAACACTGCGAGACGATACACCTACGTTCGGGTTTCTCTTACTCGGAACGATAGTGATCGTCGGCGCTCTCCTCTTCCTGCCAGTGGCGGCGTTGGGTCCATTAGCCGAGCATTTGGGTCCGATACCGTTCGGAGGATGACTTGACAGGACAATGAAATTTTCGCAACGACGCGGGAATTAGTTGAGGAAACAATGGAAGCATCAAAGGTAATAAGGCCGGAATTCGAAGAGGTTACGTCACAGGCGAGTCGGCCTCCTGAGGGACCGCAAGCACCCAGGCGCGCTCGCAAACTGGACTTGTTTGCGCCCGAGTTGGTGGGACCGGCTTTCAAGCAGGCGTTCGCAATGTTGCGACCGGACGTCCAATGGTCCAATCCAGTTATGTTTGTGGTCGAGATTGGCGCCTTCCTGACGCTTGGGTTCATCATCCAGGCGGCCATGGGACTGTCGCAAAGCCAGGTGCCAATCACCTACTTCATTGCATTGGATATCTGGCTGTTCCTGACAGTGCTGTTTGCAAATTTCGCTACCGCACTGGCCGAGGCTCGCGGCAGAGCTCAAGCCGATTCGTTGAGAAAGGCCCGCCGCGACACGCCGGCTTATCGACTGCGCGGGACCGGTAATATCGAAGAGGTCCCGTCGAGCGAATTGAAGCCCGATGATCGGGTAGTCGTTCAAGCAGGGCAGATGATTCCCGGCGACGGAGAAATCATCGAAGGCATCGCGTCGGTCGATGAGGCAGCTATCACCGGTGAGTCCGCCCCTGTAATTCGCGAGGCCGGCGGCGACCGCTCTGGCGTCACTGGCGGTACTCGCGTTCTCTCGGATCGCATCGTGGTGCGCATCACCGCCGCCACCGGCGAGTCTTTCCTTGATCGCATGATCGCGCTGGTCGAAGGCGCAGTCCGCCAGCGCACTCCTAACGAGATCGCGCTGACTCTCGTGCTAAGCGCCTTCACACTTATATTCCTGATCGTAGTCATTCCGCTTTGGCCGATGGCTCTGAATGCCGAGATCTACATGCAGAGCTATCTGGGATTGACTGATCCTTTGAAGAGCCTGGGCACCGATGTGCCGACCCTGGTCGCGCTGTTGGTATGTCTCATTCCTACTACTATCGGCGCGCTGCTGGCAGCTATCGGAATCGCCGGAATGGATCGTGCGCTGCAAGCGAACATCATCGCGAAAAGCGGCCGCGCGGTGGAAACTGCCGGAGACATCGATACCGTGCTGCTCGACAAGACCGGCACGATTACGATGGGCAATCGTCACGCGACCAAGTTCATCCCGGTCGGAACCTATACCGCTAACGACGTCGGTCGCCTGGCTGCCTTGTCATCGGTGGCGGACGATACGCCGGAAGGGAAGACGATCGTCTCTCTCTACAAGGAGCAGAGCGGCTCGCCGGATTTGATTAATGCTCGCGACGCCCGCTTCGTTCCGTTTACTGCGCAAACCCGCATGAGCGGCATCGACCTGCCCGATGGCAAACAGATTCGCAAAGGCGCGCCTGACGCCGTGCTTCGGTACATCCAGAAGGCGGGTGGAACCGTCCCGAAGGACCTGCAGTCAATCGTGGATAGCGTCGCTTCTGAGGGCGCGACTCCGCTGGTAGTCACCGAGGCAGGGCGGGCAGTCGGGGTGGTGGTACTCGAGGACGTTTTGAAACCAGCGATAAGCGAGCGTCTGGAGCGGCTTCACAGGATGGGAGTCCGCACGGTCATGATCACCGGCGACAATCCGCTCACTGCCGCCACTATCGCCAAGCGCGCGGGCGTGAATGATTTCGTCGCTGAGTGTACACCCGAGTCGAAGCTCGCTTATATCCGCAAGGAGCAAGCCGAGGGCAAGCTGGTCGCGATGATCGGCGACGGTACCAATGACGCGCCGGCGCTGGCGCAGGCGGACGTGGGCCTGGCGATGAATTCAGGGACGCAGGCCGCCAAAGAGGCGGGCAACATGGTCGACCTGGATAGCAATCCGACCAAGCTGCTCGAGGTTGTCGAGATCGGGAAACAGCTATTGATGACTCGCGGCGCGCTGACGACATTTTCGATAGCTAATGACGTGGCCAAGTACTTTGCGATCGTCCCTGCCCTATTCGCGGGTACGCTGCCATGGCTGGTCGAGATGGACGTAATGCATCTGCACTCCCCGACCTCGGCGATCCTGTCGGCGGTAATCTTCAACGCACTCATCATCCCCGCTCTCATCCCGGTCGCGTTGAGAGGTGTGAAGTACGTACCGCTCGGCGCCGACGCTTTGCTCCGAAGAAACCTGCTCATCTGGGGAGTAGGCGGTGTAATTATGCCGTTCATAGGAATCAAGTTGATTGACCTGGCCCTGGTCGCTCTCCACATGACTGCCTAAGCGTGGTGAATTGAAGGAGTAAGACAATGTCTCGCTACCTATCGAAAAGTGTACTGTTACTGGTCTTCTCAGTAGTTATCTGCTGTCTCATCTATCCGCTGGCGCTATGGGCTATAGGACAAGCGTTTTTCCCGTTCCAGGCCAATGGCGAAATGATGATGGGACCTGATGGCAAGCCGGTAGGATCGCGTTTGATCGCGCAGCCTTTCACCAAGGATGAATACTTTCAGCCGCGACCTTCGGCAGCATCCTATGATGGATCGGCGTCTGCGTCATCCACGCTGGCTGCTTCCAACTATATGTTGCGCAATCGTATTGCCCAGCAGTTGGGTCCTATCGTCAAGTACAACAGCGGGCCTAAGGCAGGTCAGCTGGTCGGGCCTGATATCGAAGCCTGGTTCCAGAAGGACAGCTTCGGCGGCCAGCCGCATATCGTCGCGCAGTGGGCGGATGCTCATAACGCAGTTGCAACCGCATGGGTGAACGCCGACCCTACGCACGACCAGTACATCCAGACATGGGGTAAGACTCACACCAAGGAAGTGCAGCAGTTCATTAAGGACAATCCGGGCACCCCTGAGCCTAAGTCTACCGATTTGGCTATCGTGTTCTTCGAAAGTTTCTCAAAGGAGAACCCCGGTAAGTTTCCGTCGGCAGTGCAGGAGACCAAGGATGGCAAGTCCGTAACGGTGATCGAGCCAGTCGCGACCGGCTCAGACATCCAGTCCAACTTCTTCGACATGTGGCGGCAGGAACACGCTGACGCGGACTTGCAGAATATACCTGCGGACATGGTTACCACTTCGGGCTCAGGCCTCGACCCCGACATCACGCTTGAAAACGCGGAATATCAGCTAGATCGCGTATCGGCCGCGTGGGCCAAGGACACCAAGCAGGATCCGGCCAAGGTGCGCAGCGAGATCGAGGGTATTTTACAGGCAGATGTGACCTCGCCTCTTTACGGGCTCGCCGGCGAGAAGCTGGTGAACACGCTGGACGTCAACCTCGAGCTCCGCAAGCACTTCGGTGCGCCTCCCGCATAAGTACTCGATGCAAAATGAAGCCTGCAACCGCGATGCAACCTGAAAGGTGAGCACGCGGTTGCAGGCTGAATTGCAAGGTATCTCCGCATAGCTGCTACGGCACGCCGCTTGCTCCGTCTGTACTCGAGGTGCAGACGTGGCGAAGTTGCTCGTAGTCGATGACGAAAAGAACATCCGGTCAGGCCTGGCCAAGTTCCTTGAATCGGGTGGGCATCAGGTGACGACGGCGGAATGTGGACCGCGCGCGCTCGCGGTTCTTGCGGGTGAGAGCAATTTCGACCTGGTGCTCACCGACTACCAGATGGCCGAGATGAATGGTCTCGAGCTGCTGAAACAAATCAAGCAGCATCATCCGGACACGCTCGTAATCCTGATGACTGCATTCGGAACGATCGAAAACGCGGTCGCTGCGATGAAGGCCGGTGCGTACGACTATGTGACCAAGCCATTCTCGCTGATGCAGATTCAGCATTTGCTGGATCGCGCGCTCGAAGTTAAGACTCTTCGGTCGGAGGTCCGCGAACTTCGAAGTGCTATCGACGGTGGCGGCTCGGTGCTGGACACTCGTAGCCATCTCATGGCCGCGCTATTCGAAATGGCGCGGCAGGCGGCCGGCAGCGATGCTACCATTTTACTGGCGGGTGAGAGCGGTACCGGCAAGAACGTGCTCGCCCGGCAGATTCACGAATGGAGTTTGCGGCGCGGGAAGCCGTTCGTGGTGGTTAACTGCACGACCCTTTCCGAGCACCTGCTCGAGAGTGAGCTCTTCGGACATATGCGCGGATCCTTTACCGGCGCGGTCAAGGACAAGCCCGGCAGGCTGGAGGCGGCCGACGGCGGCACGGTGTTTCTCGACGAGATCGCCGACCTCGCGCCTTCATTGCAAACCAAGTTTCTGCGCTTTCTCCAGGAGCAACGCTTCGAGCGGCTCGGGGGACAGCAGACGATCTCGGTCGATACCCGCATCATCGCCGCGTCAAATCGTGACCTTCAAAGTGAAGTGTCTGCAGGACGCTTTCGCGCCGATCTCTTTTACCGCCTCAACGTAATCCCGCTGCGTGTGCCCGCGCTTCGCGAAAGGCCCGAGGACATACTCTCTTTGGCCAAGTGGTTCCTCACTAATGCGATCGCTCGCAACCACAGACCGGGTCTCGAGCTGTCGCCGGAGGCGTCCGCGGCGCTGACTGCATATTCGTGGCCCGGCAACGTGCGCGAACTGCGCAACGTGATAGAGCGCGCGTCTGTGTTGAGCCGCGGCACCGTCATCGAGCGCGACGACCTTCCCGACATGATCTTTCAGTCTTTGTCAGGGCGGCCGGCAAATTCTTCGACGGACGCGACTCTGGACGATGTAGAGGCCGAACACATCCGGCGCGTGCTATCGCATGCGGCTACCCTCGATGAGGCCGCAGACACGCTGGGCATCGGTATCGCGACGCTCTGGCGCAAGCGCAAGCGCTATCACATCGAGTAGATACTTAGTTGCGGAGCCAGCTAGCCGATAGCACCTATCTCGTAAGTGATAGCCGTCCCGATGCGGCGCACCAATTCAAACAGCTTGAGCATCGGACCGAACAGAGTATTGTGCTCGACCTCGTACGACAGCGCCGGCTCGGGCCGGTATTGCGATTGTTCGCCGAAGTCATCGCGCACGTCCCCCACGCCGTCCTCATGCGGGAAAATCTGCTGCAGCCGTTCGACCGCACTGGGCACGTCCAACGAGAGAATTCGCGCCAGGATATCATCGCGTGTCACACCGAGTTGCGGACTGAAATTCGGTATCTCCATCGCGAGCAAGCAGATCCGTTGAATGACGGCGACGCGAATCCCATGTAGCAGGATCAGACGCCGCCGCTGCGGAGTCTCGACCGGCTCCATCGCCTCGAGCAGCCACAGTTGATCAGCCTGGAGGCGCCGGACCAGCCGCGCCAGCCGGTCATGCCGATCGAGCAG
The DNA here is from genome assembly GCA_050010075.1 of Binatus sp. (SeqCode). GTDB lineage: Bacteria > Desulfobacterota > Binatia > Binatales > Binataceae > Binatus. The sequence goes on from JBEKLS010000044.1 coordinate 15,838, forward strand.
TCCCGTCAACCGCGCCAATTCGCGCAACGCCTTCGCCCGCGCCGGACTCCGCGCGCGCGCCGCTCCGTTCAGCCACATCGCGGGATTGACCGTGTTCACGTAGGCGCGCAATACGTCGAGCTCCGTACGATCGAGCGCGGCTGCGACCATCTGCAGCGACCGCCCGAAACGTGCCGACCGCTGGCGCATCGCCTGGAAGAGTTCCGGGTCCTTCGAGACCGCGCGCCCAATCCCGTACAGCGTGACCGCCATGAAGCCGAGCTGCTGCAGGATCGCGTTGTTGGGTATCGCGCGCAGCTGCGAAGGATGCGCGATGGCCGACGGCCTGCTCCACTCCTCCGTCTGGCGCGCAACCGGCCGCGACCCGGTGCGATAGAGCATGTTGGTGCCGAACAGACTGAGCAGCGCCGCGTAATCAGGATCATCCACCAGGCTGCTGAACTCCTGCTGCACCGTTGCAAAGAATTCCGCCGCGTAATCCGGTACCGCATAGATCGGATCGTTGGCAGCCTCGTTGCTCGAGTCGAGCGCGAAGCCAAGAATCTGCCGCATACACGCAGTCGCCGCAGCCGGCGTCAGGAACAGCATGTAGCCGTCGCCGCCTTGAACGCTCATCTCTTCCTTGACGTGCACGCCGCGCCGCTCGAACTCGGCCCGACTCGTGGGCGGCGACGCGTAACGCAGGCGATCGGCGAAGGTCAGCGGATGGCCGCCGCGGCCGATCGATTCGCCATGCGTGTTGAAGAGGATCGCATCGAGTTTGTTGAGCCCATGGCGCTCGAGCAGTTGCGCGAGACGCAGCCGCAGCCGCTCGATTCGAAACGTCGCCGCCATCTGTCCGATGAAGCGCCCCGAATCGGAAAATCCGAATTGCACCGCGATTCGCCCCTGCCGTTCGAGGTACGCGCGATAATGCGGACTCTTCAGCGCCTCCTCGATCACCCGCTCGCCGCGTTCGAACGCCTCCTCGGTCTCGAACAGCGGCGAAATCTCGATCTGATCTTCCACTCCAAACAACCGCGCATAGTAGAGCGCGGCCAGCAGCGTGAAGCCGGTCTCCGTTTCGGCAATCAAAAATCGAATTGGCGTCTCCGCGTCGATAAACTTTACGATCTGCGCCACCGTCATCATCAGCCGCTTGGCCGATGCGCGCTCCTCCATCAGCGATTCGAAGCTGATGGCCAGCGGTTTCGCCCGCCCGAGCAGATCGTTGATGATGTTGAAATACGAACGGCGATTCGCCGGATCGCTCGGCTCGGTTTCGAGGCCGACCTGGCGGCGCGCCGCGTTATGCAACTGCGACGCGTTGAGGCGCACGTGAATGTGCGCGAGGCCGAGGCCGTGAGTCCTCAAGCTCGCGCGCATCACCAGCAGTTCCTCGCGCCGCTCGTCGTTTGGCGCCGTCTTCAGTGCGCTTTCGATTAACCCGACCAGCGGCCCCGTCTCGACCAGCGCTTTTTCGCGCCCCGCTACCATCGCGCGACCGAATGCCGCGGTTTTCGCCGGATCGCGCTCCGCTTCCGCCAGCAACTCCAGCTGATGCGTGACGGTTGCGATCGCCGCCGCCAGCATCGCATCGAGGGGCTCCAGCGCGGCCGCAAAATCGCCGCTGGCAGCGCGCTTGAGCAGCTCGACTTTGTGCCGATGCCGTTCGATCATCGCGAGCTTGTCGGTTAAGCGCGCCGCGATCGTGCGCGTCCAGGTCACATCGGTGCGACCGTCCTGATCGTATCCAACCCACGACGCGAGGGTGACCAGCCGCGGTTCGAGCCCGGTCCACTGCTCGGGCCAATGTTCGCGCGCCACCCGCAACGCCGTCCGATGCACGCGTTCGAGCGCGTCATGCGCATGACTGAGCGCCTCGGTCACCCACGCATGCTCGACCTCGAGCGATAGTTCTGTCGGCGGGCGATGCTCGAGGCGCGCCGCTGCTTCTATCCGTTCGTCCCGTCCAGCCTGATCGAGCGTCGCGCCGTCGACGGTTTGTCCTGATGCCAGTTCGGCCAGGCTGCGCGCCAATTCCAGCCTCATCGAGAACGTCGGATGCGCCGTGAAGACAATGCCGAAGACATTGCGGGCGAGCGCGGCGGAGAATTCCTCGAAGCTGCCGCCGCTCGCTCGCTGCTCGATCAGCGCCGCGACCGCGCGCTCATTCGCCGCAATTCCAATTTCACCCAGGTAATTCGTCAGACGCTGCGCGCGGTCGGCAAACGCCTCGACGGTCAGCTGCTGCACAATGCTTTCGAGACGGTCGAGACTGATCTCGCCGCGGTCCATTCGCAGCGTCAGATCTAGCGCGAACAGCAGAATAGGATTGCCCGACGGATCGGCCGCCGCCTGCGCTCGCACTCGATTCAGAATCGAACCGAGCGCGGCGGTATCGGTCGCGCCGGCCGCGCCAACGCTGCCGCTCGATCCGGCTTGCGTTCCGACGCTAGCCAACGACGCGCTCCGATTTCAGCTCGACGAGCCTTTTACGAGAACCGCTGGCCATTGCACACCTGCATGCGGCCGCCAGTTGAAATCAGCGACCCGCATCAAATTAACAAGTTTGCAACAGCTATGTCCCGCGCTCCGCTCCAGCGTCCGAGGGTTAGGAACGCCAGCGCGCGGTTTTCAGGCGGTTCTAGCAAGGGCCTCCTTTACCGCTTTGACCTCTTTGCGAACCGCCCGACGAACTACCGCCTCCAGATGCGCACCTTGAACGTATTCGCGCAGCGCGTTGTTAATGAGCGTCTGGTAGTTGCCGCCCCCGGAGCTGTCGACGATTTTCTGAAAGTGCTCGATCAAGTCGTTGTCGAGCCGAATCGTTATCCGAGTTTTTCCGGGTGCAACGGGCACAACCGGACCGCGCCTGGCTTTGCTGAAGTCGTATTGTCTTTTCATCTTTGTTTTCTCTCGTATTGCGATCGCTCCCGACGTGTGGCTTTGCGCGCCGAAATGACTCTGATTCGATCGCCCCGAACTGCGTAGACCATAACGAGAATCCTCGCACGCGAGTCCATTCCGACCGCAACAAAGCGTTCTTCGTCAGAGCTGTCGTCCGGCATACTCAGCGCTGCCTGGTCTTCGAGAACTGTCACCGCTTCGGCGAACCGGATCCCATGCTTGCAGAGATTGCTGGCTGCCTTGTCCGGATCCCATTCAAATTCCACTGGCGCAATGCCTGTGCATATTTGTACACCGAATTTGGCGGCCTGTCTATTTGTAACCTAGCGAAGAACTCCGCCGAGGAACTCCTGCACCACTTCCTTGAATCGCCGGTCGGCTGGCGCTGTCAGGTGGTCGCGGCCTTCGAGCATTACCAGCCGCGCTCCCGGGATCATCGTCGCCAGCGGCCGAGGATCTCCGATCGCGTTGTCGTTGCTGCCGACGACGATCAGCACCGGCAACCGCACCGCCGCGAGCCTGGCGGGATCGAACGGCGTTCGCTCGGCATCGATCAATGCGGCCAGCGCCTTCAAGTCGTTTGGCATCGACTCAGCAAATCGCCGATACGCTTTCGCGACCGGGCTCTTGATCGCCGCAGGATCGTCGGCGCGGTAGGCTTCAGATATCGCGTCGCGATCCGCCTTGTCTTCGAGCCCATCATCGTAAGCGATTCCGCCCAGGACGATCGCGCGAAAACGCTCGGGATGCGACAGCATCAGCTCGATCGCGATGCTCGCGCCCATCGAGTAACCGATCAGGATCGCGCGCTCGACCCCGAGATGGTCCATCAAGCGCGTCACGTCCGCGCCCATGCTCGCGTAGCCGTAAGCTTCGGCGACTCGCGGCTTGTCACTCTGACCATGCCCGCGCACATCGAGCGCAATCACGCGATACTTCATCGACAGCGCATCAATCCATCCGGTGCTACCCCAATTGTGCTCCGCCGTCGAAGCGAAGCCGTGCACCAAGACGACAGCCGTGCCCGTGCCCGCGTCATCGTAATGAATCCTGACGCCAGCTGAATCGAAAAACGGCATTAGGCAATCTCCACGCGGTTCAAAAGTCTCAAACGACCCGCGCCTGATACCTTAATCGCTGGGCGGCGTATCTGTATAATGATGCCGGCGATGGCAATTGACCTCGAAAGTGCGCGGGCGCGGATGGTGCTCGAACAGCTCGAACGCCGCGGGATAAAAGATCCGCGCGTGCTCGCCGCGATGCGCACGGTCGCCCGCCATCGATTCCTCCCCGCTGAACTTCAGGATCACGCTTACGACGACGGCCCGCTGCCGATCGGCGACTCGCAGACAATCTCGCAGCCATACATGGTCGCGCTGATGAGCGAGGTCGCCGAGCTTACCGGCGCCGAAAAAGTGCTCGAGGTCGGCACCGGTTCCGGCTATCAGACCGCGGTGCTGGCCCGTCTCGCCGGCACGGTCTATTCGGTTGAGGTCAACGCGCATCTACACGATCGCGCCCGCGTGATTCTCAACTCGATGGGACTGCGCAACGCAAATCTTCGCGTCGGCGACGGCTCGGACGGGTGGCCCGAAGAAGCCCCCTTCGACGTCGTGATGGTCACTGCCGCGATGCCCGGAATCGCGCTGCCCCTGCTGCAACAATTGACGCCGTCGGGACGCCTGGTCGCGCCGATCGGTGAAGACGAACTCCAGACCCTCGTGCGCATCAGCCGCAAAACCGGACACTGGAGCGAAGAATATTTCGGCGAGTGCCGATTCGTGAAGATGACGGGAAAGCTGGGCTTCCAGAACTAGCGCGCACAAATCTCGCGGCTCGCATGTTGCGGGAGCGGGGGTGGCTGAAGGTGGATGATGTGCTCGGGCGGTGGATGAAAACGACGCGGTGGATTTCAAGCACGAGCTTGGTACTCGCGCTCGCCGCGTCGATCACGCTCGCCGGATGCGGTGACAGCTCGTCGCCCGCAACTTACACTCCGACCGGCTCGCAGCGCCCCGCCACTCACATCGTCAAAGCAGGCGAGACGCTCTACCATATCGCGAACCAATACGGCGTGAGCGTCGGACGCCTGATGACGGCGAACGAAATCAGCGATCCGCGGGAGCTGCGCGTCGGCGAGGTCCTCACGATTCCCGGCGCCTACCAGGCCGCATACCTCGGGAGCGCGCCGGGCGGTGCACATCCATACACGGGCGAGCGCGCCGCGCGGCAGTTCCAGTGGCCGGTGTCGCAAGGCGTGGTCTCGTCGGGATTCGGAATCCGCAACGGCGCGATGCACGAGGGTGTCGACATTGCCGCTCCGGCCGGCACGCCGGTCTATGCCGCCGACTCCGGTGTCGTGATCTTTTCCGGCATTCTTCACGGCTACGGCAACACGGTGATCATCCGTCACGACGACGATTACGCCACGGTCTACGCGCACAACGAGCGCAACCTCGTCAGCGAGGGTACCCGGGTCGCATGCGGCCAGCAGATCGGCGAGATCGGCCGCTCCGGCCGCACGACCGGCGCGAACCTTCACTTCGAAGTGCGCCACGACAACGTCGCGCAGGACCCGCTCGCCTATCTGCCCGAGCCCACTTCATCGGCCGGCATCAGCTTTGCCGCGGCCGGCGGCAGCTAGTATCGTTGACCACCGCAAGCGAGACTGCTTAATCCCGCGCGCGATGGAATCGACGATGAATTCTGAAGAAATAAAAAAACTTATTCGCGACGTGCCCGACTTCCCCAAGCCCGGAATAATGTTCCGGGACTTTACGCCGCTGATCGCCGATGCGCGCGGTCTGGCCGCCGTGATCGATCAGTTGGCCGCGCCCTATCTCGGCAAAGTCGACACCGTGGTTGGAATCGAGTCGCGCGGCTTTATCGTCGGCGCGCCGGTCGCATATCGGCTCGGCGTCGGTCTCGCGATCGCGCGCAAGCCGGGCAAGCTGCCGTTTCGTACCTACGACCAGGCGTACGATCTCGAGTACGGCAGCGCGTCATTGCAGATGCATCAGGACTCGATCGCCGACAAAGGCCGTGTGCTCATCGTCGACGATCTGCTCGCCACCGGCGGCACTGCGGCCGCTGCCGTGCAACTGGTGCACAAAATAGGCGGCAACGTGATCGGATGTGCGTTCGTGGTCGAGCTCGACGCGCTCAAGGGCCGCGAGCGCCTCGCCCCAGTGAACTGCTACTCGCTAATCCACTATGATTAATCCATGCCGACGCGCCACAACCACGGACCCGCTGCGCAGGGACTTGCGCGGTCGGATCAGCGCCGCCTGCTGATCGTCCTCGGCGTCACCTCGGTTTATTTCATCACCGAACTCGCCGGCGGCTACCTGACGGGCAGCCTCGCGCTGCTGTCCGACGCGGTCCACCTGCTCACTGACATCGCCGCGCTATGCCTCGCGCTGCTGACGCTATGGATCTCGACGCGGCCCGCGTCGACGGCGAAAACCTACGGCTATCTTCGCGCCGAGATTCTCGGCGCGCTGCTCAACGGCCTGTTCCTCTGGCTGCTGGTCGTCTTCATCTGGATCGAGGCGTTCCAACGGCTGCGACACCCGCACTCGGTTTCCGGCCTGGGCGTGATGGCGGTCGCGATCGTCGGAATCGGCGTCAACAGTTTCTCCGCGTGGATGACCTCGGCTGACGACGCCGGCGGCCCGCGACGCGGACTGGCGATGCGTTCTGTGTTCGTCCACGTGCTGTCCGATCTCGTCGGCTCGGCGGGCGTGCTCACCGCCGGCGCGCTTGCGTATTTCACTGGATGGATGCAGGCCGACCCCGCAGTGAGCATATTCATTGGAGGACTGGTGCTTTATGGTTCATGGGGACTGGTGCGCGAGGGCGTGGACATCCTGATGGAATCGGTGCCGCGGCATATCGACCTCGACGAAATGCGTACCGATCTGCTGGCCGTCAGCGGCACCGAGGAAGTTCACGACTTGCACGTCTGGTGCCTCAGCACCCGGCAAATTGCGCTGTCGGCGCATGCGGTGGTCGCGGCCGGCGCCGATCGCGATCGCGTGCTCGCCGAGATGTGCCATCTGTTGCAAACCAAGTTCGACATCCACCATCTAACCTTGCAGCTCGAACGCGACAATCGCAGTCAGCACGAGCCAAAGCATTTCTGAGTCATTAGATGAAATCCGATCAGACAATCTTTTACGACATCGACACGCAACGCGACTTCATCCTGCCCGACGGCAAGTTTTACATCCCCGGCGCGGACAAAATCGTGCCCGTATGGAAAGTCGTCACCGATCTTGCGCGCGATCAGAAAGTTCAGATCGTATGCTCGGTGGATTGTCACGTTCCCGGCGACCCGCTCCTGAAGAGTTGGGGCGGCCCGTATCCCGATCACTGCATGGCCGGCACCCCCGGCCAGAAAAAAATCGACGAGACCGAGCCGCTCAATCCGATAATGCTCGAAAACAGGGAATACACCACTGAAGAGATTCAGAAGGTTCTCGATCATCACGGCGAAATAGTTTTTCGGCGCCAGCAATTTGAGAAGCTCGCCGACAACGCGCACCTGAGCGCGATTCTGCGGCTGGTGCTGCGCCCGTACAAGGACATCGTGATGTACGGCGTGTACACGGAAACCTGCGTCGATCGACAGATCAGCGCGATCGTCGGCGTCGGTCCAAAACTTCACCTGCTCAGAGACGCCGTCGCGATAATCGGCGGGGAATCTCCCGCTTTCAACGAGAAGCTGCAGCAGGAAGGCGTCGAGCTGCTTTCCGTCAACGAGTTGAAGCTGCAGATGCTCAACTGATGGCCTCTTCGGAACCCGTCGATCCGGGCGCCGGCGACGAAATCGCGCCGGAATTTTACGAAGAGCCCTGGATAACTCCGCCGTTTCAGCCAGTCCGCGCGATCGGCTCGCTCATCCTGATCGCGGCCGGCTTCGGACTCTACGAATTCGTGCTGGTATCGTTCTGGTCGGTGCCGTGGATGGGCATCCACGAACCAATCCCATGGCCGGCATTCGCGATCCTGCTGGCCGCGATTCTCATCTCGATTGCCGGCCTGCGGCTCGCGCTTGGTCTCTACTCGCCGCACGCGAAGCTCGGCTTCGGCCTGCTCGCATTCCTTGCGTGCATCGTCGTCGGCGCAGGCGGCGGCAGATTCGTCAGCTACGCGATGCGCGTCACGGTCAATCCGCCGTTCACGTTGAATCTTGCGGTCGGACAGCGATTCCCGAGCTTCGCGCTCGCCGATCAGAACGGATCGATCCACCACGGACCAGTGCCGTCAGATGCGGACGCGACGCTGATTTACGTTTATCGTGGAGATTACTGCCCCTTCGCGCGCTTCGAGCTCGCCGAGCTGCCCGAACGGGCCAACAGTTTTCGCAGCGCCGGCGTCGATATGATCGCCATCAGCACCGATCCAATCGACCGATCAAAAATGCTCGCGGGATTTCTCCATACCGAAATCCCTCTGCTCAGCGATAACAGCGAGTCGATCCTGGCGCCGCTGGGTCTCGTGCAACACCATCGCAACGGCGAACCCGACAACGCTATACCAGCTTTTTTTGTGGTCGATCGCGACGGCGTCGTGCGCTGGATTTTTACCTCGCGCTATTATCGCGAGCTGCCAACGCCCGATACTCTGCTCGATGCCGCGAAATCAGTCATTGCGAGCCAGTCCGGGACGCGTCCAGCGCCATCAGCAAAGCCGCAATAGCCAGGGCCGGCGAGTCCGCCGCAAATATCGCACCGATCGACGCAACTCCCGCGGGTCGGGCTGTGTCATCAGATGACGCGAACAGTTCGCGCGTGCGCTCGGCTGTGATGCCCCCGAGTGCAAACACTGGAATCGCGCCGGCGGCGCATGCCGCCTTTAGTCCGCTCGGTCCCCATGGCGGCTTGCGGGCGGGCTTGGACAGCGGATCGAAAACCGGGCCGAACACGACGAAGTCGGCGCCCTCGCGCGCGGCGCCGGCCACGTCCGGCGGCGAATGACTCGACACCCCGATGAGCCGGTCGAATCCAACCAGCTTGCGCGCCATGCTCACGCCGATCGAATCGAACGGCAGATGAACACCGTCGGCGCCCGCCGCGATCGCCACATCAACGCGATCGTTCACGATCAGCGGCGCGCCGGCGCGCGTGCAGATCTCGCGCAGGCGTATCGCCATCTCATACAGCTCGCGCGCGGGCAGATCTTTTTCGCGGAGTTGTAATGCAACCGCGCCCGGCGGTGCTGCGGCCAGCGCCGCTTCGCACGCGCCGATCAGATCATCGCCCTTTACGACGTGGCGATCCGTGATGAGATAGAGCCGAAACCCAACGCGCGGCCGCGACGACAAGGCGGCCTACCCTATCAATCCGGTCAGGGGGCTGGACGCGGTCGCATAAAGCCTGCGCTCGATTCGCCCGGCGCGGTACGCGAGGCGCCCCGCTTCCACTGCCAGTTTCATCGCGCGCGCCATCGCAAGAGGATCCTTCGCGCCCGCGATAGCAGTGTTCATCAGCACGCCGTCGCACCCCAGCTCCATCGCCTCGGCAGCGTCGGACGCGGTGCCCACGCCCGCGTCGACGATCACCGGCACTTTCGCCTGTTCGATAATAATCGCGAGGTTGAATGGATTGCGGATACCAAGGCCCGACCCGATCGGCGCCGCCAGCGGCATGACCGCAACGCATCCCATCTCGGCCAGCCGGAGGCACGTCACCGGATCGTCGGTGACATACGGCATCACCTTGAATCCTTCCTTGACCAGCACCCGCGCCGCTTCGAGCGTGGCGGCGACGTCGGGAAACAGCGTCTGATTGTCGCCGATGACCTCGAGCTTCACGAGATCGCCGACGCCAACCTCGCGCGCGAGGCGGCAGGTGCGAATCGCCTCTTCGGCGGTGAAGCATCCGGCGGTATTGGGCAGAATCTGGTAGCGCTTTGGATCGATATAGTCGAGCAGATTTTCCTTGCCGCGATCCGTGATATTCACGCGCCGCACCGCGACCGTCACGATTTCTGCGCCGCTTTCCTCGACCGCGGCCCTGGTCTCGGCGAAGTCGCGATACTTGCCGGTGCCGACGATCAGACGCGACTTGAATTTTCGGCCGCCCAACTCAAATGGAGTGTCCTGCATATCCTTTACTGCCTTGCGCGCCGCGGCTATCCGCCGCCGACGAAGTTGATTATCTCGACCTGATCGCCCGCCCGCACAATCGTCGCGTCGTAATTGGCCTTCGGCACGATCTCACGGTTGATTTCGACCGCTACGCGCCCGCGGCGCATGTTCAGCCGCTCGAGCAGCGCGGTCAGCGGCGTGTCGGCGTCGATCGGGTAAGGGTCGCCGTTAAGCGTGATTGAAGTTGCAGTGGACTCCGGCATTATTGAGCCGCTTCCCCGGTGCGGGGAAACGGCCCAGGCGCAGCCGCGAACGTTGCGCCGATGGCTTCCCTACGCCGGCATGACCCGGATCAGGTTCAAGGGGTTCTCCCGTAGGAGCTCTCAGTGCGTAAAAGCACACCCCCAGCCTGATCTGACTATACGACGACGCCCCGGAGGTGTCAAAAATCCAGCATCGCGGCTGCTGTCGACGGTGGGAGGGTGATCCGACTAGGCTGCGGCTCAACGCCAACATTTCCGATGGGGAGAGCTATGGCACGGGTTCATGCGAACGGAATCGATATCGAGTATGAGAGCTTTGGGCGGGAGAGCGATCCTGCGCTTCTTCTGATCATGGGATTTGGGGCTCAGTTGACCCTCTGGCCGCGGGCGTTTTGTGAGGGTCTTGCTGGCAGAGGATTTCGCGTCATTCGCTTCGACAATCGCGACGCGGGAAAGTCGACTCGTCTCACGGACAAGGGCGTGCCCGATGTGCCTCGGCTGTTAGCCCAGATGGTTGCGGGCGAGCCTGTCGCGGCGCCGTACCTGTTGTCGGACATGGCGGCTGACGCGGTAGGGCTGCTCGATGCGCTTGGCGTCGAGCGCGCGCATATCGTGGGAGCCTCGATGGGCGGCATGATCGCCCAGCTCGTCGCCGCGGAGCATCCTCGGCGCACGAAGAGCCTCGTTTCGATCATGTCGACGACCGGCCGGCGCGATTTGCCGCAGCCGAAGCCCGAAGCGATGGTTGCACTCACGCAGCCCCCCGCGAGTACCGCGCGCGAAGATCGAATCGCTGCCGAGACCAGGCTGTGGACCATCCTGGCGAGCCCCGGCTATCCGTGGGCCGACGGGGAACTTCGCGCGCTCACCGAGGAGCAGGTCGATCGCATCGGCTACGATCCCACCGGCGGCGCGCGGCAAATGGCGGCTATCTTCGCCTCACCGCCGCGGAACGACGTGCTGAAGAACGTGCACTGCCCCGCGCTCGTCATTCATGGCGCAGACGATCCGCTCGTGCTGGTGGAAGGCGGGAAGGACACCGCCGCGTCGATTCCGGGATGCGAGCTGGCAATCATTCCCGGCATGGCGCACAGCATGCCGAATGCGCTCGTGCCGCTGCTGCTCAAGCGGGTCGGCGATTTTGTCGCCGGGGCGGAGGCCAAAGCCAGGAACGCCTGAGCCGGCTACTTCGTGTAGTCGAAGATTTCGTGCTCCTCGGTCATGAAGATCGACGAGCGCTCGAAGTCTATGAACTTCGATTCGTCTTCGAGCAGCGCACGGGCTGCCTCGGCGCGCGCCTTGACGTCGCCACCTGAGCTGAAGTCCTCGACCGTGTCCCACCATACTTCGGTGATTCCGTCGTAGGTCTCTTTCATCTTCGGGCGCGTGTCGCGAATCGCCTTGCCCGCATCTTCGTGGACGGTGTGGCTCTGCACGTATTTCTTCGCGCGCATCGCCTTCGCGAAACTGCGCACCAGCGGCCCGTGCTGCTTCAGCCAGTACTCGTGAAAATCCTTTTCCGAAACATCAGCGCGCTTTCGGATCACGTAAACCAGTTTGATCATGGCATCCTCACATGGCGCGTAGCCGGTCGAGTATCGTTTCGTCAAACAGTTCAGCTGGCAGGACATCAGGTCCGATGAAGGCTGCCGGTCCGAGATCCGGAAAACTATTGTGCAGGCGTTCTTCACGAACCCGGCGGCGGCGTTCGCGCGCGTGATCGCCAAATTCCACGCTCAGGATCGAGAACGTCGACGCGGTCAAGCGCAGCCGGCGCATCCGCTCGCGCCGCTCTTCCGCGTAAGGCCTGAAAATATCGGCCGCCCAGTCGCGATTCTCGAGCATCAGGTCGCGCACGATGCGCACGTCGCGATAGGAGATCGACAATCCCTGTCCGATGATCGGATCGTTGTGCCCCGCCGCGTCGCCGATGAGCACGACGCCTGGAACGTAAGGCACGTCGGTCCACGTATCCTCGTTGCCGTAGGAATTGCAGGGACCCGACGGCGTGCCGTTGGCGAGATGCTCGCTGCCGGGCACCGTCGCTAGGCGGAACGCGTCGAGAAAGCGCGCCTGATTGTCGGCGCCGGCAAAGCGCCGCCGCTCGTCGAGGCCATAACAAATATAGAGCCGCACGCGCTCGGCCGATTGCGGGAACGCGAGAAAGTTGATGCGCTCCTCGGTGCCAAAAACCTGCAAATCCGCCGGCCACCCCGTCGTGTTGTCGACCAGCATCCCGGCCATCAGGTGATGCGTCGGATCGCGATGCTGCTCGATGCCCACCTGCGCGCGCACGACTGAGTTGCGGCCGTCGGCGCCGATCACGATGCGCGGATTGAGCGTGCGCTCGACACCGTCATGCCTGAAGCGCACTTCCGGCGCGCTGCCCGCGGTCACCTGCACGTCCGCAACACCGCGAATCAGCTCGACGCCCGCCTTGATCGCTTCGCCGTTGAGCAGGTTGCACATATCAGGATGGCGCATGCACAGCGGCGGCTTGAAGCCGGCGTTCTCGAAGGCCGTCATATCGAGCAGTTGAGCCTCCGCAGTGACGGCGTCGA
>JBEKLS010000045.1:0-28051 GCA_050010075.1 Binatus sp. (SeqCode)
CTTTCAAGCTATTCCGATGGGTCAGTTTCGGTTGTACATCCCGGCAGCTGTACCGATCCTAACGTCGTATCCGGCTCGGAGTCTGAGGCGATCGTCGATGCTGAATGGGCCAGTGCGGCTGCGCCCAGCGCGACAATTGAAGTCGCCTCTTGCGCCGACACGGAGGCGACTCCCGGAGAATTGCTGGCCCTAGAAAACCTGGTGAACGGCGGATCGAAGCCACCTGCCCTGTTGAGCAACAGCTACGGCGGCGCCGAGGCAGTGCAGGGCGCCACGCTGAACGCAGCTTTCGAATCTGCTTATCAAACGGCAGTGACCGACGGCGTATCGGTGTTCGTTGCCGCGGGAGATTCAGGCTCGGCGTATGCAGACCAGGGCGTCGATTCGGCAGCCACCAGGGGAATCGCTGTCAACGGTGCGGCGTCGACGCCGTATAACGTTGCGGTCGGCGGAACGGACTTCGGCGATACCTACCAGGGCCTCGAGGCCGCTTATTGGAACACCACGAGTAACAGCAGCACAGATGGATCGGCACTTTCTTACATTATGGAGATACCCTGGAACTCCACCTGCGCCAGCGGCATCCTGACCGACTACCTGGGCTTTAGTTCAACGATTGGGGCGGAGAGCACTTGCAACGAAGAACCGGCTGGAAAGATTCACAGCATCTCGGCTGGCAGCGGCGGACCGAGCGGCTGTGCGACTGGCGCGCCATCGACGACGGGTGTGGTTAGCGGGACATGCGCGGGCTACATGAAGCCTTCGTGGCAGTCGGTCCTTGGCAACCCCAGCGACGGCGTGCGCGACATTCCGGACGTGTCACTGTTCGCGTCGTTTTATCCCTGGGGGCATTCCTACGTCTACTGCGACTCCGATCCTGCCGAAGGGGGATGCGGCCCGGGGGCAGGTGGAACCTCGTTTGGCGCGCCCATAATGGCCGGCATTCAAGCGCTCATCAATCAACATACCGGCAGCCGCCAGTCCAATCCGAATACCACCTACTATGCGCTGGCATCGTCGGAGTACGGCGCGACCGGCTCGACGACATGTAATTCCTCGCTGGGCAGCAGCGTCGGCAGCTCATGCATCTTCTACGACATCACCCAGGGCGACAATGACGTGCCATGCACGGGCAAGCACAACTGTATCAACGAGGGCGGCACCTACGGCGTGCTGTCCACCTCGAATACGGCGCTCCAGCCCGCGTATTCGGCGACGACCGGATGGGATTTCGCGACCGGCATCGGCTCCGTCAATGCGTACAACCTCGTGATGGCGTTCGGCGCCAGCGCGACGCCCACTCCCACTGCAACCGCAACTCCCGCTGCAACTGCAACTGCCACGGCAACGGCAACATCGACGTCGTCGAGAACCGCGACGCCGACTGCGACTGCCACCCGCACTGCGTCGGCTACGGCGACCGCCTCCCGCACGGCCACGGCAACAGCAACCGCCACTGCAAGTGAGACTGCGACGAAGACCGCAACTGCCACTCAGACAGTAACCGCGACTGCGACCGGCACACCTACCGCAACCGCGACAGCGACCAAAACCGCGACGGCGACGGCAACCGCAACTGTCAGCGCGACAGCGACACCGACTGCAACTGTGACTGCGACGCCTTCTGCTACTGCCACCGCAACGTCCACCCCGACTGCAACGTCGACCAAAACTGCGACGGTCACGGCGACCGCAACTGTCACAGCCACAGCGACGCCGACTGCGACTCTGACTGCGACGCCTACCGCCACTGTCACCGCAACGCCCACACAGACTGCGACAGCGACCAAAACCGCGACGGCAACGGCGACTGCAACTGTAACCACAGCGACGCCAACTGCGACGCCTACTGCCACTATCACGGCAACGTCCACGGCGACGCCGACTGTTACCGCGAGTGCAACCAGCACAGTTACCGCGACGCCGACTGCCACCGTTACTGCCACTCAGACCGCGACCGCGACAGCGACGCCGACCGCTACGCGGACTGCAACATCCACCGCGACGTCAACAGCGACCATAACTGTCACCGCTACACCGACTTCGACCGTTACGCCGACGCAGACCGCCACTGCCACCTCGACCCCGACCACCTCGGCCACGCCGACTCGTACAGCGACTGCAACATCGACGGCGACGCGAACGGCGACTACTACGCCGACGGCGACCGCAACGGTTACGGCGACCTCAACTCAGACCGCAACCACGACTGCCACATCGACCGCGAGAGCAACTCCGACACCGACTGCCACCGCGACCGCGACAGTGACGCCGACTGCATCCGCCACTGCTACCGCGACGGCGTCGAGAACTGCGACTCCGACCGCAACTGCAACCGCGACCCGCACTTCGACGCCGACCGCGACTGTCACTGTGACCGCCACGCCGACAGCCACCGCAACGGACCCGGCTCCTACGGCCACGCAAACTCCTACTGCGACGCCGACCCCAATCGAGATCGATCAGAAACTGACCATCAAGCCCACGTCTCTTGCCTTCGGCGACAAGACAACGGTCGGAAGCGTTAGCGCGGCCAAGACCGTAAAGATCAAGAACGCGGGCAAGAAAAAGACCCTGTCGGTGAACATCCAGATGGAGAGCGCATCGCCGTCGGTGTTCGTAGTCAAGTCGCTATGCGACAAGACGCTCAAGCCGGGCAAGAGCTGCAAGGTCTCAGTTACCTTCAACCCTGTGGATACGACGCCGCAGACCGGCAGCCTTATGATTGACGACAACGTCATCGGCCAACCGCAAAGCGTCTCACTGTCCGGAACCGGCAAGGCCGCCGCCGAGAAGAAATAGCGAGCTATCGTTGAATGCTGCCTGCAAAGGTTGTAGGCAGATCGAGATGGAGACGAGGGTCGACGAGATCGCCGAGAAGATTTATCGGCTTTCCACGCTTGTACCCGGAACTGCGGGACCGGCCGGCCTCACCTTCAACCAGTTTCTGATCGATGCCGACGAGCCGCTGTTATTCCATTGCGGGCAGCGATTTCTGTTTCCGTCGATTTCATCGGCGGTCGGCAAGCTCATCCCAATTGAGCGGCTGCGCTGGATCACGTTCAGTCACGTCGAGTCCGACGAATGCGGGTCGATGAATGAATGGCTGGCTGCGGCGCCGAAGGCGACCGCCGCGCACGGCCATCTAGGCTGCAACATCTGGCTCAAGGACACGGCGATTCGGGAGCCGCGTGCGCTCAGCGACGGCGAAGTTCTCGACCTCGGCGGAAAGAAAGTTCGGCGGCTCGACACTCCCCACCTGCCGCACTGCTGGGACGCAGGGTTAATCTACGAGGAAGCCACCGGCACGCTTTTCTGCAGCGATATGTTTACGCAGGCGGGCGACGGTCCCGCGCTGGCCGATGGAGATATCGTTGGCCCCGCGATCGAGATCGAACGCAGGCTGGCATTCACTCCAATCACGCCAAAGACGGCGCCGATGGTCCGCAAGCTGGCGGCACTATCGCCGCGCACGCTTGCGGTCATGCATGGGTCGTCGTTCTCGGGCGATGTAAGCTCAGTGCTGGAAGCTCTGGCGGGTTTCTACGACGAAGTCTTACGAGCCGGATGAAGATTGATTCGTGACGGTGAAGCTCCAATTGAAAGTCTGCCGTCCCGTATCGACTGAAACCTTGTAGACGCCGCTCGCCAGCGGTTGGCGTGGGACCAGAACGATAGCTCCGTACGCGCGTAAGATTTGCCTCGCGTCATCTTGAGTCGATGCGTCCGGGTTGCGATAGGTCAGCCAATCAAATCCGCAAGTCTCGACCGGACCGGACGGGCCACTCACCGAATACGAAACCATTCTGCCGCGATAACCTGACCCAAGCTGGATTGTTATCGGAAGCCCTATCGGCAGTTTGTAGCCCGGGCACGATGCGAGCGGGTCGGGCGCCTCGAAGCTGTACACTTGTCCGACTGGCACCGAGCTCCCGTCAGTTGGGAACTCGATAAGAGGCGAACCAATACCACCTTCTCCCCGCAGTGCAAGGGTGCCTACGCGTCGCGGATAGTCGCCGTAGGTCCCGTAGCCAGCGACCGTAGCCCACGGGGCGAGAAGCGACAGCCGATGAAACGGCGCGTCATAGAAGAGGCCGTCAAGGTCGTTGATCGGATCGCGCCCCCATGCCACGTCGTTGCTCTGGGAGAAACCCTCCTCTTCCTTGCCACCCGCCGCACACTCAGCCCCAGCAGCGCTGTAATGCGGGCTCGCGGGATCCTCATGATGAGCGGCCAGTCCGATATTCGCTTTATATTCCTCGAACTGAGCCACGGTAGCAGGGCCTTGTTCGACCAGGTATTGCGCATGCGCAACGCAATCCTGGCTGAGTGCCGCATCATCCGTCACCGGCTCGAGACCGCCGGTCTTGCGAAGACGGTTGAGCTCAGTCAACCACGGCGGCGACGGGCCGGATGCAGGAGTGACGCTCGCAGGTGTCTGCTGCGATGAGTTGGCGGAACAACCTGCTACGACTATCCCGATCAAACATATCCAGCGCCTGAGATTTCCGACTCTCATGAAGTGACCGGCAGTGTACGAGCGCTCGGATGCGAAGGCAAACAACTTCGCGCAAGCTACCTGGAGGGGGCCGCGGGCAAAGTCGTCGGCGCCAGCACGAGCTGCCCGGTGTCGAGGTCATTCTCGACTTTGCGCGCGCGCGCGAGTGCGTCGGCTGGAATTTGCGACTCGAGCTTGGGGTTATAAACCACCTTCACCATACCGTCCTGCATGCCGAACTCCAGCATTCCGGTGTGAAAGGTTTTATCTTTCACCTCGGTTGCGATTTTCAGAAAGGCCAGCGGCGTCGAGGTCACCGCGCTCGCGAGCACGACGTCAGGCGCCACAGTATTCTGGTTGTTGAATACGCCGAAGGCATAAGCGTGGCCTTGTTCGGCAGCCAGGAAGACGCCGAGGCCGGCCGCGTCGGCATTATGGATCAACACGTCGGCGCCCTGGCCGATTTGCGCGAGCGCAGCTTCCTTGGCCGCGCCAACGTCGTCGAAATTGCCGGTATAAGAGATCAGGATACGCCCCTTGGGCTGCACCGAAAGAAAGCCGCGCTTGAAGCCCTCGAAGAATAGCTTGATCGAAGGCAGTTCTATCCCGCCAACCGCGCCTACTACTCCGGTTTTCGAAACACCCGCCGCCAGCACGCCTTCCACATAGGTCGCCTGATCGACGTTGAAGGTTATCGACGCCACGTTTGCGGACGACTCACTGCCGGAACTGACTACGAAGTAGGTATTGGGAAAGCTCCGAGCCACCTCGAGCGCAGAGTCCGTGTACTCGAAGCCATGCGCGAAGATAAGATCGAATCCACGCGAAGCGAAATCGCGAAAGGCGTCCTCGAAGTCTGCGGGCGACTTGGTCTGCACCAGCGCGGTGTCGGCGCCGAGCTTGCTTTTGATGAGTTCCAATCCTTCATAGGCGGCCGCATTCCAGCCCGCGTCACTTACCGGACCGGGAGTGAGCAGCGCGACACGAAACGCGGCAGCAGTTCCGGGCTTTGCACTGTCAGCAGGATGAGAGGTGCATGCTCCCAGCACACTTATAGGTATAAGTATAAGAGCTATGCGCAGCAGTCTCAGCAACGGGTCCAACTATCCAATGTAGGTCGTACGATCGACGACGCCAGCCTTATGAAAAGCTTGCTGACGCTCATAGCACTTGTTGCATTGCCCGCAGTGCTGACCGTTTGCCGGATCCATGCAAGTCAGAGTCAGCTCGAGCGGTAAGTCTTTGAACTGCCTTATCAAATCGTCCTTATGGAGACCGCTCAAAGGCGCTTCTATGATCACATTGTGCGCCAGGCCCATGCTCAGCGCGCGCGCAAGGGTCTCGAAGAACTGAGGTGTAGCGTCGGGAAAAGGATTGCTGCCGAGCGATCCGATCGCGATGCGCGAAACGCCGTGCGTGCTGCCCCAAATCGCCGCCAACGTAATCAGCAGAATGTTGCGGCCCGGCAGGTAGGTATTCTCATCAGGCTCGTCGGCGGCAGGGACACGTGCGCCCGTCACGCTCCAATGGTCGCCGTAGAGGACGTCGGCGGGCGCTGAGAGCACGACTATCGTTCTCACGTTCGGGCTATGCAGCGCGTCGAGGAAGGATTCAACGGCCGCCAGCTCCATCTCTTCCCACGCGAAACCGCATCGCACATAAATCGGATACACCTCGGCGTCGGCCGCCAGTTTCGCAATCAGAACCGAGCTATCCAGCCCGCCGCTCGCCAGTATTGAAATCTTGTCCACGCTGACTCTCTCTCCGCGCAAAACCGTAGCACCATTGAAAGCAGCGGAGCCACAGCGCGACCGGATAGAGTCGCAGTTTGAATTCCGACGTTGATTTCTCGTCCATGCAGCGGCGGGCCACAACCTTAGGTTCGTTCCGTAATATTTTTTTTTCTGGAACCGCAGTATTCCGCCGATCGTTGATGGCAGGTACCTGGTTTGGAGTTTTGCGAGTGGTGTCCACTAGTGAAAATTAACACGCGGGTAGGGACGCCGGGAGGATGAACTAGTTCATCCCTAGCCGGGACTCGATCTTGTTAGTCGGTTATGCGATCTTCAGGCCCTCAAGGCTCGATTCACCTTTATCTTGTAAAGCTCGAGAGGGACCCGATGGCATCGCAAGGCTCTGCCTGGTACGTGGATTTTTTTCGCAGCGACTATCTGAACGTGTACGGCCACATGTTCACCGAGGAGCGCGCCGAAAAGGAGAGCGCCTTCGTTGCGAGCGTGCTCGATCTGAAGCCCGGCTCATCGGTGCTCGACCTATGCTGTGGCCAGGGGCGCCATTCGGTGAATTTGGCAAAGCGAGGATTCAAGGTTACCGGTCTCGATCTCAATCCTGACTACGTGGAACTCGCACAACAGGCGGCCAAAGCGCGCAACGTCGCAATCGAGACCGTCGCGGCCGACATGCGCAACATCCCCTTCGAGAACAAGTTCGACGCGATCGTCAATATGTACTCGTCGTTCGGCTACCTCGAGTCCGAGGCCGAAGATCTGAAAGTGCTGGAATCCGCGGCGAAGGCGCTGAAGCGCGGCGGGAGCCTGCTGCTCGACATGCTGAACCGCGAATGGGCGATCGACAACTACATCCAGAACGACTGGCACACCGGTGAGGACGGGACGCTATATGTCGAGCGCCGCGACCTCGACCTCGCGGCTAGCCGCATGCATGTGCATTTCATCGTGGTGGATTCAAACGGCGGTCGCCGCGAATCCGTAGGTCACAACATCAGGCTCTACACGCTAACCGAGATGACGCGCCTGCTGGACCGCGTCGGCCTGCGATTAAGCAAGGTCTTCGGCGGATTCGACAGCGAGCCCTACGCAATCAGCACGCGCCGCATGATCATCATCGCCGGGAAACCTGCAGAGGCCTGACCTCTGCAAGTATTCCCGGGTTGAAGCCTACCGATGATCGTTGCTGGCGTGGACTTCGCGCTCGTCGGCGTGACCGTTATGCGCGAGCCATTCCGAGTGATGGGTGCTCACCCAGTCGCGACGGTTGCTCACCCACCAATCGCGATTGTGCCACGCATGATGCTCGTCGTAATCGCCGACGACCACCGGCGCAGGCTCCGCGTAATAGCCGGGGCCACCGGCGTAACCGTAGCCGCCGCCACCGTAATAGCTGGGTCCGTAACAGCCCTGCAGCGCGAAGATTCCGAGTCCGAGTGCAGCAGCCTGAACGGCAACAATAATCTTGCTTTTCATTAACCTGACCTCACAAGGTTAATGAGCATCAGCTATGCCACGGGAAAAAGCCTTAAAATCGCGCATTTTTGCCGACGACGTGGCGCGGCATACTGAAAGGGGGTAATCGCTGCGCGCATTCTTGCCTTCGGTGGTCGCGGTTTGTATAGTCGCTCACTAACCAATCGGACAGGCCGTAGGGATGCTTGAATTATGGATGTAATGAAGACGCTTTTCCTGAATCCGCCCTCGTACGACGACTTTGACGGGGGTGCCGGTTCACGTTACCAGGCAACGCGCGAGGTCTGGTCGTTCTGGTATCCGACCTGGCTGGCCTACCCCGCCGGCATGATTCCGGGCGCGCGCCTGCTCGACGCGCCGCCGCATAATTACACGGTCGAGATGACGATCAACGAGGCGAAGAAATACGACCTCGTCGTCATTCACACCTCGACGCCTTCGCTGCGGATGGATACGCGCACGGCGGAAGCGATCAAGGCGGCGAATCCCAACGTGATCATCGCGATGGTTGGCGGCCATCCCACGGCGCGTCCCGACGAGACGCTGAAGCTGTCGCCGGCGATCGATATCGCGGCGCGCAAGGAGTTCGACTACTCGATGCTCGAGGTGGCGGAGGGCCGCGACTGGAGCACGATTGGCGGAATCAGCTGGCAGAAAGACGGCGCGCAGCATCACAATCCGGATCGTCCCGCGCTGACTGACGAGGAGCTGGACAAGCTGCCGTTCGTGACCGAGGTGTATGAAAAGAACCTCGACTACCTGAAGTACAACAGCCCCTATTGCCAGTACCCGTACGTCTCGATGTACACCGGGCGCGGATGCCCGGCGCGATGCACCTTCTGCCTATGGCCGCAGGTTACGCAGGGCCATCGCTATCGCGTGCGCAGTCCCGAGAATGTGTACGAGGAAGTGGCGGCGATGAAGTCCAAGTTCCCGAAGATGAAGGAACTGTTCTTCGACGACGACACCTTCACCGCTGACCCGGCCCGCGCGCGCAAAATCGCGCAGTTGCTGAAGCCGCTCGGAGTCACGTGGTCCACCAACTCGCGCGCCAACGTCGATTACGAAACGCTGAAGATCATGAAGGACGGCGGCCTGCGGCTGTTCGTGGTCGGCTACGAGTCGGGCAATGCGCAGATTCTCAAGAATATCAAGAAGGGCGTCGGACTCGATCGTGCGCGCCGCTTCACCAAGGATTGCCACGAACTCGGGATCCTGATTCACGGCACCTTCATCCTGGGACTCCCGGGCGAGAACAAGGAGACCATCGAGGAATCGATCCGCTTCGCGCGCGAGATGGATTGCGAGACGATCCAGGTGTCGCTCGCGTCGCCGTATCCGGGCACCGAGCTGTTCGATTACGTGACGAAGAACGGATTCCTCGCGGTCGATCCGCTGCTCGACGAATCCGGTTACCAGAAGTGCACGATCACCTATCCGGGCCTGACCAACGAGGAGATTTACGGTGCGGTCGAGCGCTTCTATCGCAGTTTCTACTTCCGCCCGAAGTACATCTTGAAGTCGGTCAAGAAGATGATGACCTCGATGGAAGAGACCAAGCGGATGCTCAACGAGGGCCGTCAGTTTTTTTCCACGATGCGCCAGAGACGGCATCAGACGGCGCAGCAGGCGTCCGCCTGACGGCGAAATTCAGGCGCAATTAACAGCCGGCGCGAGTTCCGCAGCATGATGTCGGGGGCGCCATCTGCTGCGTCGGTTCGGAGTGGCGCACGAACCAGTTGATGACAATCTGGATAGCTTTACCGGCTGCGGCCGTCTGCGTCTCGGTGTTTTACTACATCGCCGCTACCCTCGCCTGCATCAGGTTTGCGAGGCGCTCGTCCTCGCCGTTGCCGCCGCTGCCCAAAGTTCCGCCGCGCGTCACCGTGCTCAAGCCCCTGCACGGCAGCAGCAATTCGCTGGCCGCCAACATCGTGAGCTTTCTCGAAATCGCGTACCCGCGGGTCGATTACTACTTTGGAGTCGAGAACTACGAGGATACCGCCGCGGAAGTTCCGGTCGCGCTGCGTCAACGCTACCAGTACGCGAACATCACGCTGATCGTCGGCGAAGAGCCCAACTGCAGCAATCGCAAGATTGCCAAGCTGGTGAAGATGGCGGATCGCGCCGAGAAGACCGACGTCTTCGTCCTGAGCGACGCCGATGTATCCGTCGATCGCGACTACTTGAAACGGATCGTCGGCGAACTGATCTCCGACGACCGGGTCGGCATCGTGACCTGTGCCTATCGCGCGCGCCCCGGCGGCTCGTTCGCGTCGCGCCTCGAGGCGCTCTACGTCAACACCGACTTCCTGCCGCAGATTCTGCTCGCGGAGATGCTCGAGCCGATGCACTACGCACTCGGCGCGACTATCGCAATCAAGCGCGCCGTACTCGAAGCCGCGGGCGGATTCCGCGCGGTCAAGGACATGCTCGCCGACGACTTCTATCTCGGCAACTTCTCCAACACGCAAGGTTACGAAATCAAGCTCTCCGATTCGCTGGTTACGCTGACCTGCGAGGAAAAAACCTTCGCTGAATTCTGGCACCATCAGCTCCGCTGGGCGCGCACCTACCGTACCGTGCGCCCCGTCAGCATCGCGACCATCCTGATGCACGGCCCCTTCTGGGCGTTGATCCTGCTCGCAGTCACGCGCGGCAGCGCCGCTGCGTTCGCGACGTTGGTGCTGGTGGTCGCAGCGCGCCTGGCGATGTCGGCGGCAATTGTCGGCCGCGTGCTCAAGATGCCCGAGATGCTGACCGAGCTCTGGATGGTCCCCTTCAAGGACCTCCTGATGACGGGGGTCTGGTTCGCGAGCCTGCTCAGCAACAAAGTGAAGTGGGCAGGACGCCAGTTCAAGGTGATTCGCGGCGGCGTGATGCGCGAAGTGAAGAGCTGAACGCGCGCGTGCTGCTCTACCTGTGCATCGCGATCCTCGCCAGCGTGCTGATGGCGCTCGGCCTGCTGATGATGAAGAGCCGCTCCACCCATTTGCCGGTAGCGGCGGGAGCGCACGCAGTCACCTCGATAGTCGCGTGGATTCGCGACCCCATCTGGATCGGTGGACTCGCCATCCAGACCGCCGGTTGGGCCTGCTACGTGCTGGCGGTCTCGCACGCGCCGGTCTCGATCGTGGCGGTGATGATGCAGGGCGGAATCGGGCTGTTCGTGATCGCGTCGGTGGTGATTCTTGGCGAGCGCGCCAATCCCCGCGAATGGTTTGGCATCGGCGCAATCGTCTTCGGGATGCTGATGCTCACGCTGTCGCTGCGCGGCGGCAAGATTGAAGACGCCTTCGCGCCAGGCACCCTGCTGGCCTTCACCATGTTGCTGACGCTCGCCGGGTTGGCTCCCATGGCCGTCGCGCGGCTGAACGCCAGCGGCGCCGCTGCCGCGATTCTGTCCGGCGTCGCATTTGGCCTCGGCGCAATGTTCACCAAATCGATGACGCTGGAATTCACCGCCGGCACCGCGGCCTCGGCGCTGCGCGTGATTTCGAATCCGTACGTCTATTGCATGCTCGCCGCCAATATCGTCGGCATCGTCATGCTGCAGAACTCGTTTCATTCGGCGCGCGCAATCATCGCGATGCCGCTCTCGGGCGCACTCTCGAACATCGTGCCGATCGTCGGCGGCATGATTGTCTTCGGCGAACGACTGCCGGTTGGGTCGACGGCCGCCGCGATGCGAGTGGCCGCATTTCTGCTAACGGTCGCAGCCGGCGCACTGCTGGCCGGCTCCCGCGAGCAGCCGCATGCCGATCCGGTCGTGCAACGAGCCGCCGCCGGGAATTAGAAATTCGCTTTCGGCACCGGCAGTCCAGGTACGTCCGCCCTTCCGCGGAAAATCGTCCCTTTGCGATTCGGATCGTCAGTATTATCCGCGGTCACGACGTACAGGTCGCGCAAGTCGCGGCCGCCGAACGTCAGGCTCGTCACCATCGAGGCCGGCAACTTGATCCGCTCAGCGACCGTGCCGTCCTTCGAAAAATGGACGACCTCGCCGGAGCGCACCGCCGCAACCCACACGCCGCCTTGCGCATCGACCGCCAGGCCGTCCGGCATTCCCACCGGCATTTTCGCGAAGATGCGCCGGTCCTTGACCCCACGCTCGTGCGTCACGTCGTACACCCAAACCGCGCCGGTCGGTGAATCCGAATGATATAGATGCTTGCGGTCGGGACTGAAGCCGAGACCGTTGCTCAACTCAACTCCGTCCCACAACTTCACCGCGCGGCCGGGCGGGTCGATGCGGAACAGGCTGCCGGGGATCGGCTTGTTGTTGCTGAACGGATCGAAGTTGATGGTGCCGGTGAAGATGCTGCCGTGATCGTCGGTCGTCAGATCGTTCATGCTGACCGACTTGCCATCCAACGTCGCGAACAGGTCGCGGCTTTTGCCCGTCTTCTCGTCCCAATGAATCAGGCCGCGGCCGGTAAGCACTAGCCCGCCGCTCGTGTTGAAGATCATTCCGCCGACGCCCTTGCGCTTGGGAATCAGCGTCTCGACGTTGCCGCCCGGATTGCGCCGGTACACGCCGCCGTTGGGAATGTCGCTGAAGTAGAAACGTCCGAGCTCATCGACCCGCGGCGCTTCGAGCAGACCGTAGCCGCTCGCCAGCATTTCGAATTCCATCGCTGCGATCCTCCTACCGCCCGTTTACCACGGTTCGCGTGCGGCGGCGAGCTTAAACCGGATCGAAATCAATCGGTACCGGCTGCGTCAGGCGTGCACGGTTCTGATCGTCGAGCCGCAACCGCCGATGGCACAGGTAGATCAACACCGGCTGCAGAATTCGCGTCAGCACCATGATCGCGAGCGCGCCGCCGATGACGACGATCGCCAGCGGCTGCTGCGTCTGAGCGCCGATGCGCGTCGAAAGAGCCGCCGGCAACAAGCCCAGCGCGTCAACCAGGTCGGTCATCATCGTCGCGCGAAGGCGGCGGTCGGATCCGGTGATAATCGACTCGACGAATGGATTGCCCTGCTCCCATAGCCGCCGGATGTAGAAGCTGAGCAGGATCCCGTCCATCACCGCGATTCCGAAAATCGAAATGAAGCCGACTCCGGCAGACACGCTGAAGGGTGTGCCGGTGATAATTAGCGCCAGGACTCCGCCCAGGCACGCGATCGGAATCTGCGCCATGATGATGAAGGTGTCGATGAGAGATTGAGTGGCGCCGTAAAGGACGCCGGCGATGAGCAGTAGCGCGAACGGCACCACGATCGCGAAACGGCGATTGGCCGCCTGCAGTTCGCCGTACTCGCCCGACCATTCCAGGTGCACGCCCTCGGGCATGTGGACTTCCTGCGCGATCTTCCGCTTGGCCTCAACGATCGTGCTCTGCAAGTCGCGATCGCGCACCGAAAACCGGATCGGCACGTAGCGCTGCAGCGCCTCGCGGTAGATGAACGACGCGCCTTCGGCGGTTTCGATGTTGGCAACCTGGTCGAGCGGCACCTGTCCGCCGGCCGGAAGGTTGACGCGGATTTGCCGAATCGCATCGAGGCTCTCGCGATACTCGGGCTTCCAGCGCACGACCAGGTCGAAGCGGCGGTCGCCGTCGAGCACCTGGGTGACGGCCTGCCCACCGATCGCCGCCTGCACGACCTCCGCGATGTCGCCGACGTTGAGTCCGTAGCGCGCGCAAGCGGTGCGGTCCGGAGTGATTTGCAGATTGGGCTGACCCATCGAGCGCAGCACTACCTGGTCGACGACTCCGGGAACACTCTCCAGCGTCTCCCTGATGTCGTTGGCGATTCGCTCATCCGTTGCCAGGTCCTGTCCAAACACCTTGATCGCGTTCTCGCCCGCCTTAACCCCCGAAATCGCTTCGTCGATGTTGTCTTCGATATTTTGCGAGTAGCTGAAGCTGACACCGGGAAAAGTCTGGGTCAGCTTATCGTCGATCATCTTGATAAGTTTTGGCTTGTCGATCCCGGCCGGCCATTCGGTGTCGGCCTTGAGGTCGACCGAGAACTCGATGTTGAAAAAGCCCGCGGTCTCGGTGCCGTCGTCAGGGCGACCGAGCTGCGACACGACCGTCGTGACCTCCGGGAAGCTCCTGAAGATGGCACGCATCTGGTTGCAGAGCTTGGCGCCGTGTTCGAGCGAAATCGTCAGCGGCATCGTCGCGTGCGCCCAGATATTTCCTTCCTCGAGCTTGGGCAGAAACTGCCCGCCGAGCAGCGGGAACAGCGACAGCACTCCCACCACCAGCAGAACGACCAGGCTCAACGTCAGCCGCGGCCAAACGAGAATCCGCTCGAACATCCCGTGGTAAAACGCCGCAATACCCGTCCAGATGGGGTTATGAATCGTGCGCATCCCGCGCGCAAAAAAGAATGAAGACAGCACCGGCGACAAGGTGATGGCCAGCAGAATCGCGGTGCCGAGCGCGAATGCGTAGGTGTGCGACATCGGCGAGAAGATCGCGCCCTCGACTCCGCGCATCGTGAACAGCGGCAGAAATGCGATCACGAAGATCAGCGTCGAAAAAAACATCGGGCCGCCGACTTCCTGCGCGGCCTGCAGGATTCGAAGACGATAACTTTCCTGCGAGCGCTCGGGCGCGGTCAGATGCCGCTCGATATTTTCCATCACGATGACGGTGGTATCGATGATGATGCCGAAGTCGATCGCACCCAGCGAAATGAGATTCGCCGGGGTGTTGGTGATGTGCATCAGGGTGAACGCCCCGCACAGCGCCAGCGGAATGTTGATTGCGGCAATGATTGCGGCGCGCAGGTTGCCGAGAAAAAATATCAGCACCAGGAACACCAGCCCCATCCCGATGGTAAGATTCTCGAGCACCGTGCGCAGCGTCGTATCGACCAGCTGGGTGCGGTCGTAGTACGGCACCACCTTGTATCCGGTCGGCAGGATGCCTGAGGTGTTGAGGTCGTGAACCTTGGCCTCGACTCCCTTGAGCGTTTCGAGCGTGTTGCCGTACTTGCGCATCAGCACGATGCCGGTGACGACTTCGTTCTGATCATCCTTGCCGACGATGCCCAGCCGCGGTGCATACCCGACCTCGACGTCGGCGACGTTGGAAACTTTGACCGGGGTGGACTTGCTGGTGTTGAGCACGACGTTGCCGATGTCGTCGAGACTGCGGAAGAAACCCAGCCCGCGGACATCGAACGCCTGCTCGCCGACGCTCATATAGTTGCCGCCGGAGTTGGTGTTCGAGTTCTGCAGCGCCGCGATCAACGTCGCCAGCGGGATTTGGTAATAGTTCAGCTTGTGCGGATCGACTTCGACCTGGAACTGTTTCGTCAGCCCGCCGAAGCCTGAAACGTCCTCGACGCCCGGCACGGTTTTGATCTGCTTTTCGAGAATCCAGTCCTCGACGGTTTTCTCGTTGGTCAGATCGTGGTCGGGACTCTCGACCGTGTAACGGTAAATCTCACCGATCGGATTATCGGGCGAGATTGCGGGCGTCACGCCCTGCGGCAAGGTGATGAACGACAGCCGGTTGATGGTCTCGACGCGATCCCAGTAGTAATCGCTGTCCCACGAGAAGTAGCAGCGAATGTCCGACAGCCCGTAGAGCGAGATCGAGCGCATCGCTTCGAGATCGCGCATTCCGGCCAGGCCGTATTCGGTCGGCACCGTGACCAGCTTTTCGACTTCTTCAGCGCTGAGACCATTGGGCAGCGCCAGGATTTCGATTAGGGGCTGAACCGGATCCGGATATGCCTCGATATCCAGTTGCGAGAACGAATAGAGTCCCGCCAGCAGCAGCATCAGCGCGATGCCGACGACGACAATTCGTTCGCGCAGTGCCAGCGCCATCAACGACTGAATCATCGCTTAGCCAACAATTCTGTCTACGAACTTTCTCCGTGAGCCTGATGCCAAAGCGCGTTCACCTGCAGCGTCTCGCCGCTGACCACACGGTCGCCGGCCTTCAGCCCCGAGACGATCCGCGCGTAGCCGACGCGGCTCCACGACGCGATCGCGACCTTGCGATGATCGAAGATGCCGG
Source organism: Binatus sp. (SeqCode) (assembly GCA_050010075.1). Taxonomy (GTDB): domain Bacteria; phylum Desulfobacterota; class Binatia; order Binatales; family Binataceae; genus Binatus. The sequence goes on from JBEKLS010000045.1 coordinate 15,714, forward strand.
GGCTGACTTCGACGAACGCGTAATAGTTGTCGATGTCGAAAACCAGCGCGTCCTGCGGAATCACCAGCGCCTCGCCGGGGCGCGTCACGATCGTCAGCTTCGCGAGCATCTGCGGCTTGAGCTTGCCGCCGGGATTTTTCACGACGCAGCGCAGTTGCAGCGTATGCGTCGTCGGATCGACGTTCGGACTGATACGGTCGATCACGCCCTTAAATACTTCGTCTGGAAAAGCCATCGTGACCGCCGACAGATCCTGGCCGACCTGCACGCGCGCGAGATCGTCCTCGTATATATCGCCCGTGATCCAGACGTCGTTGAGCGTGCCGAGCGAGAACAGCTCGTCCCCGGGATTGACCGCGGCGCCGCGCTGCGCCTTGTTTTCCACGACGGTGCCGCTTATCGGCGCGCGCATCCAGACCGTAGGATCCGGCGCCTTGATGGCGCTGATATCGGCGTCGCTCATCCCGAGGAACTGCAGCTTGCGTTTGGCGGCGATCAACAGACTGCCGGCAAAATCCGAAGAAGCGCCAACACCCGGCGCCGAGATCAACGTCGTAGACTCCCGCGCCTGCAGATACTCGGATTCCGCGGTCATGAAATCGGGACTGTAGAGCGCAAGGATTTTTTCGCCGCGCTGAACGTTATCCCACAGCGAGACGCGGGTTTGTTCGATTCGTCCCTGCACGCGCGAAACGATTGTCGACTCGCTTCGATCGTCGAAGGTGATCTGCCCGGAAGTCTCGAGCAGGCCGGGTAACTCGATGTTCTGCACCTGCACCATCTTCAGGCCGGGAACGTCGTTGGCATTGAACTGGATCAGCTCCACGCCCTGCTGCTTTACCAGTTGCACAACGGGCGTCGCTGCCGGAGCCGCGGCGGCGGGAGCGGGAGAATCGCGATGGCATCCGCCGAGTGAAATCGCGGCGGCGATGGCGGCGGCCAGCGCGGCGATCGCAATAGTACTGGAGGTGAGTCGGCTCATTGATGCAACGGCGCTCCGATCGCCTGTTCGAGTGAAACTTCGCCCGCCAGGAATTGATTTGCTGCCTGCAGGTAACTCACACGGGCAGCGTACAAGCTTTGCAGCACGGTCGAGAGCGTCACGAAATCGATTTTACCGGACTGGTAGGCGGTCAACGCGACGCGAAGATTCTGGCGCGCCAGTGGAATCAGCGAATCGCGATAGAGAATGGCGGTTTCGTAGGCGTATTGCGCGCTGCGGAACAAGGTCGACACGGCGGCCGCGGTCTGGATTTTTATCATATTCTGATCCGACCGCGCCGCTTGCAGATTGGCCTTCGCCCGCGCGACATCTTCATCCTGCTTCATCCAGAAAAAGACCGGCAGGTTGAACCCTATAACTCCCACCCAGTCGCGCGGCTCGTTCGGTTTCGGCGCGAAGCTCGGAATCAGGTAATCGTCATACTGGACGCTCGCGGTGAAGTCCGGCAGGTATTCCATCTTCGCCAGGTAGAGCGCCGTGTTCGCGTTGCGCTCCGCCAGCGCTGCTTCGAGGATTTCCTGGCGGATCGCATAGGCGCGATCGATGAGCGCGTCGAGTGAATAGGTCAGCGCTTCCAGCTTGAGACCTCGATCTATCGCCAACGGCGAGCCCACCGGACGATAGAGCTGCAGATTAAGCGCCGTCTCGTCGTTCGCGATCGCGGTCAGATACTGCCGTTGAAGCTGGCGCGCCACCGCGAGATTGAACTCGGCGCTGATGACGTCGGTCTGCGGCACCACCGACGTCGCGTAAGCAGTCTCGGTGACCCGAACGATCTGGTCGAGATTCAGCACGTTCTCGGCGTTGACCTCGGTCAGCGCCTGGTCAAGCACCAGTTGAAAATAACCGGTCTCGGTCGCGGCACGCACGTCGCGAACCGTCGCCGCGAGCATCAGATGCGCAATCTCGGCGGCATCCTCGGCCTGGTCGCGCTGATGCAGCGCCTTACCGGGGAACTGAAACGTCTCGGTGAAGTTGAACTCACGCAGCGACGCGCGCCCGAACGGGTTCTTGGGCGAGTCGCTGTTGGTGTAGGTGAAGATCGGATCGTTGGGCGCAACCGTCTGCTTGATCGAATGAACCGCCGAGTCCCACCGGTAGCGCGCCGACTTGACCTGTGGATTCGACTCGACTGCGATTTCGACGAGTTGCTCTTCAGACAGCGGAGCGTCGTCGGCGCGCGCGAACGAGGCGGCAAATGCGATTGTCGCGAACGCAAGCATCAGCGCACCACCCTTTTTTAGCGTTGGCATCCGAACTCCCCGGTCCGCCCCCTAGGCAATACGTCATCCGTTCAGAAAGGTTCCACAATCTCAACTGAAATCGGCTACATCAGCACCGTCCGGGTCCGCAATCGATAATCAATTAAATCGGTTTGAATCGACGACCGAAACACGTCCCATTCTCGTCCTCTGCAATGCAGATCGCATCGACCTTGTCGCTGCCTAGTTCGACTGATACTTTAATCCATGATACCCACCGGGGTAATGTATAATACCTACGGGGGTATGCTATAGTCCAGCGGAGGCCCGCCAGTCAATGGCTCATACCATCAGAGATAAGCAAAAACTCATCAACCGCGTTCGCCGCATCCGCGGACAGCTCGATGCGGCTGAAGGTGCGATCGAGAAGGAGCTGGATTGTACCGTCATCATGCATACGCTTGCGGCGGGCAGAGGCGCCCTCGACAGCCTGATGGCCGAGGTCATGGAGGGACACATCAAGCTGCACCTCGTCGATCCCGACGACCATCCGACCTCGGTCCAAGCCAAGGCGGCGCAGGACCTGATCGACGTGATCAAGACCTATCTTACTTAGCAGACGATTCGGTGAGGGTTAGTTGCCGGCGACTTTGGCTTTTGGAGCTGCCGCCGCGCTCTGCATCGATCGGAGGTACATCACGACCTGCCAGCGCTGATCGACCGGCATTTCCTCGGCGTAAGAAGGCATCGCCCGGACGCCGTCGCGGATCACTCCGTAAATGTATCCGTCGGGAAGATCCTTGCTGGCGCCGGCGATCAGACTCTTCGGCGGCTTCGCCAGCAGATGCGCGACCGGCCCGTCACCCTGCCCCGACGATCCGTGACACGGCGCGCAAAAGGTCTCGAACTGCTGTTTACCGTTGGCGAGATTTTGAGGCGTGGCCTCCAACGGATTGTGCATCTTTATCGTCGCCTGCTCGAGGCTCATTGGCGGGTCGCCATGTACGGGAATCGTATCGGCCGGTGTCACGCGCGGAGCCTCGGCCAGCGGCTGGACCTCCGGCCCGCGGTACATGTCGATACTCCAGGGGAAACAGATAGCCGTCGCCGGCGACGCTGCGAGCGCAAGCGCAACGGTGAGCGTCCGTACTCCGACGCGAAACGTCCTGGCGAGCGGACCAATCACTCTGCTGAAAATCCCCCGGCTCTACTTCTTGACGACAATCTCCCCGACCATACCCGCCTTCTCATGAGGAAGGCAAAAGTAGCGATACGTGCCCGGCACGGTAAAAGTGTAACTGAAGTCGCCGCCCGGCGGGATAAAGCCAGAATCGAAAGCCTGTGCCCCCTTGGGTATCGATGCGTCATCGAGGATCTGGGCGTTGGCCGCAGTGGTCGAGACGGAATGCACCGTGTCGCCGCCGTTTACCCATTTCACCGTCTCGCCGACCCGTATCGCGAGCTTCATGGGCGTGTAGAAGGGTTCGGTGTCGGTCATCTTGACCACCTCGGGGCTGCTTGCAGCCCTGGCGGGATCAGGCAGTAGCGCGAGCGCCGCGGCGATCGCGGCGGCTGCGGCGACGATCGCGACGCGAAGAATCAGTCGAGACCGTGGTTTGCGGGCAGCTGCTGCGGCTGCGATGCGGAGATCGATTGTAGAACTGGCCATCACTCATCCTTTGTTGATGCCGGAGAATTTTCTCCGGTACTAATTATTCCTTGCCCGCTGTAGCGCTCATTCATGGCATTAGCCAAGCTGATTGAATGATCGTACGAGCATCACTCTGCCTTAAGTGTAATGTTTATTCGGTCGGAGGCAAGAGGGTACGACAATCGACCGCCAAGATGGTCAAATTGTGCGTAAAAACAGCTGCTTAGGCAGCAGCGGCTAGCGGCTTGCTGGAGAATTCCAGACCACGGGCGCCGGCATCGACGATGACTCGTGAACTGTCGCGAATCTCACCCGAGAGCAGCTTCCGACCGAGCGCCGTCTCGAGCTCGCGCTGGATGAGCCGCTTTAGTGGACGCGCGCCGTACGACGGATCGTAGCCGCGCTCGGCCAGGTAGTCGCGCGCCTTGTCGGTCAACTCGAGCTCGATCTTGCGCTCCTCGAGACGCTGACGCAGACGAATCAACTGGACATCGACAATCTGGCGCAGCTCGTCGCGTGTCAGCGGATGGAAGACGACGACCTCGTCGACGCGATTGAGAAACTCGGGCCGGAAACTCTGGCGCAGGACCTCGAGCGCCTCTTCCTTCATCTTCTCGTAGTCCTGCCCCTTGAACCCGAGAATGATCTGGCTGGCGATGTTCGACGTCATGATCACGACCGTGTTGCGGAAATCGACCGTACGTCCGTGACCGTCAGTGAGCCGGCCGTCGTCGAGCAACTGCAGCAGGACATTGAAGACGTCGGCGTGCGCTTTTTCGATCTCGTCGAACAGGATCACCGAGTAGGGCTTGCGGCGCACGGCTTCCGTCAACTGCCCGCCCTCGTCGAAGCCGACGTACCCCGGCGGCGCGCCGACCAGCCGCGAGACCGTATGCTTCTCCATATATTCGGACATGTCGATCCGGATCATGGCGGCTTCGCTGTCGAACAGGAACTCGGCCAGTGCGCGCGCGAGTTCGGTCTTGCCGACGCCGGTGGGGCCGAGAAAAATGAACGAACCGATCGGGCGGTTGGGATCCTTGAGTCCGGAGCGCGCGCGGATTACCGCGTCGGAGACCGCCGTCACCGCTTCGTCCTGGCCGATGACGCGTTTGTGCAGATGCTCCTCGAGATGCGCGAGCTTCTGGACCTCGCCTTCGAGCAGGCGCGAGACGGGAATCCCGGTCCATCGCGCGACGACCTCGGCGATGTCATCGTCGTCGACTTCCTCCTTGAGCAATCGCTTGCCGCCGGAGTTTTTCTCGATCAGTTTCTCTTCGTCGGCGGCCAGATCCTTTTCCAGCGAGGCGAGCTTGCCGTATTGCAACTCGGCGACCTTGTTGAGGTCGTACTCGCGCTTGGCTTTTTCGATCGCGAGCTTGGTTTGCTCGATTTCGGCTTTGATTTTCGCCAGCTTCTCGAGCCCGCCCGTCTCGGTCTCCCACTGCGCCTGCAGAGTTGCGCGCTTATCCTTGACCTCGGCGAGTTCCTTCTCGAGTTTCTGCAAACGATCGCGCGATGCTTGATCAGATTCGCGCTTGAGCGCCTCGCGCTCGATTTCCAGCTGCATCACGCGCCGATTCACTTCGTCGATCTCGACCGGCATCGACTCCTTCTCGGTGCGCAGCTTGGCAGCAGCTTCGTCAACCAGGTCGATCGCCTTGTCGGGCAGGAATCGGTCCGTGATGTAGCGTTTTGAGAGCACCGCGGCAGCCACCAGCGCGGAATCCTTGATGCGAATCCCGTGATGGACCTCGTAGCGCTCCTTCAGTCCGCGCAGAATCGAGATGGTGTCCTCGACGCTGGGCTCCTCGACCATCACGGGCTGGAAGCGCCGCTCCAGCGCAGCATCCTTCTCGATATATTTGCGATACTCGTCGAGCGTAGTCGCGCCGATACAATGCAGTTCGCCGCGCGCGAGCATCGGCTTCAGCAGGTTCGACGCGTCCATTGCGCCTTCGGCCGCGCCCGCGCCGACGACGGTGTGTAACTCGTCGATGAACAGGATTATTTCGCCGGCGGCTTCCTGGACTTCCTTCAACACTGCCTTCAGCCGTTCCTCGAATTCGCCGCGGAACTTGGCGCCCGCGATCAGCGCTCCCATGTCGAGCGCGACCAGCTTGCGATTCTTGAGACCCTCGGGCACGTCGCCCTGCACGATGCGGCGTGCGAGACCCTCGACAATCGCAGTCTTGCCGACGCCCGGCTCGCCGATCAGCACGGGGTTGTTTTTGGTGCGGCGCGAAAGGACCTGGATCACGCGGCGAATTTCCTCGTCGCGGCCAATTACCGGATCGATTTTTCCCGCCGACGCCAGCTTGGTCAGGTCGCGCCCGTATTTTTCCAGCGACTGGTAGGTCGCCTCAGGATTCGACGACGTGACGCGCTGGTTGCCGCGCACCTTCTGCAGCACGGCCATCAGCTTGTCGTGGGTCAGGCCGGCTTCGCGCAGAATTTTGGATGCGGCGCCGGGTTCATCGAGCATCGCAATCAACACGTGCTCGACCGAGACGTACTCGTCCTTGAGCTTGCCCGCCTCCTGCTCCGCGCGCGAAAGCACGCGGCCGAGCCGCTGAGTCGCGTAGACCTGTCCGCTGTCGGCCCCGCCGCCCGTCACGTGCGGAATCTTTGCCAGTTCGGCGCTGAGCTTGCGGCTGACGGCGTCGCGATCGACGCCGGTGAGCTTCAGGATCGACGAGGCGAGGCCCTCGTTGTCTTCAAGCAGCGACGCGAGCAGATGCTCGACGTCTACGGCCTGGTTATGAGCGTTGAGCGCGGCGTTCTGCGCGCGGCCCAGCGCCTCCTGAAGTTTTTCGGTGAATCGATTTGCGTTCATGCGAAGGTCAGTTTCCTACCTGACTAAACTAACCATTTTTCACTTTGGGGCAACCGAAAAGGCCGGCGCAGAAAAGGCCTACGCCCAACCGCAAAGGTTCGCGGCCAGGCGCAGGTGTACGGAGGCTTGATAAAAGGGCGACGCTAGATATTCACAATCGGCACTGCCGGCGGGCGCACTGCCCGGCGATCCGTTCGCACGCGGCGCGTAGCCGCAGCCGTCGGCTCGAACGCAGGATGCAGGCTCGGCTCGCGCGGCGCCGCCGCCGATGGGGCGGTGATGGTCTGCTTCTGGGCGGCTATCAGGATATGGCGCCGGCCTTCGCGAATCAGCAGACCGCGCTCGGTCATCTCGGTCAGAAGCTTGCTGACCATCGGGCGCGAGCTGCCGATCATCTCGGCGAGTTCCTCCTGCGCGAGCTCGGGCAAGAGCAGCGTTCCGCGTGAATCAGGCACGCCGAATCGCTCGGCCAGCTCACCCAGGACAATCTCGAGCCGTTTGCGCAGCGACATTCCCAGAAACGTCGCGTACCGGTAAACCACCGAGGACCACATCGAATTGATCACCTCGGTCACCCGGAGCAGTGCCTCAGGCTCGAGGCCCTTGAGCACTTCGATAATCTGATGACGGGTGAACAGCGCCACGCAGCAGTTGGTCAGCGCGGTCGCCTCGAAGAGCTGGGAGCGTCCGCCGTCCGCGTCGGCAAAATCGGCGTACCCGACCAGGTCACCGGGACCGGCCAGCTCCACCAACACCGGGTCGCTGCCGGCCCGCGAGCTGTGGACCTTGACGAGGCCGGTGAGGACGGCGAACACCACATCAGCGGGCGATCCCATGGTGAAGAGCTCAGCGCCCTTCGGGTAGCGCACGATCATGTGGCGTTCGAGCAGCGCGGTCGCCGCCTGACGCGGTAGTCCCATCGATGAGAGCCTGGAGAGAAGCCTTTCCTGAGCTTGAGTCGAGACTTGCAGGTTCATGGGCAGATCCTCCGCGGCCGCATTAGAAGTGACGGCCGCCGTGTAATTAAACCCTACAAAAAGTTAGCCCATGGGCGCGCGAAGGTCAAGCGGGGACGAAAGGGGGCAAAATCCGGTAATAAATTATCGCAGGGCTCAGGCTCCCGCGCTCAGGCTCCGGCGATGGTCATCTCGGCAATCTTGAGCGTCGGCGCGACCGTCGACGAGCGCCAGTTGAGGTCGTTGCCGATCATCTCGACCCCGGCCATCATGTCCTTCAGGTTGCCCGCAATGGTGATTTCCTGCACCGGGTAGGCGAGTTCGCCGTTTTCAATCCAGATCCCGCCGGCGCCCCGCGAATAGTCGCCGGTCACCATGTTGACGCCGAAGCCGATGGTCTCGGTCAGGTACAAACCCTGTTTGACCGAGCCGATTATCTGTTCGGGCGTGTAGGTTCCCGGCTCAAGGTACAGATTGGTGGTCGAGACGCTGGGAGCGTCGCCGACCGAGCGCGCGGCGTTGCCGGTAGGCGCGAGGCCGAGCTTGCGCGCCGAATAGCAGTCGAGCAGGTAGGTCGCGAGGACGCCCTTGTCCACCACGTTCTTGCGGGAGGTGGGCAGACCCTCGCCGTCGAAGGGCTTCGAGCCGAGACCTCCGGGAATCAGCGCGTCGTCGACGATAGTGACGCCGCTGGCGGCGATCGATTTGCCGAGTTGTCCCACCAGGAACGATGCACCCTTATATAGTGAAGGCCCCGAAGCGGCGCCGACGACAGACCGAATCAGGCCGGCGGCCATGTCGGGGTCGAAGACGATCGGCGCGCGCATCGTCTTGATCTTGCGCGCTCCAAGACGACGCAACGCGCGTTTTGCCGCGGTTATTCCAACGGATTCCGCGTCTTCGAGTTTCCCGAAGCGGCGATTCGACGTGTACCAGAACCCCTGTTGCATCGCGTCGCCGTCCTGCGCGATCGGCTGTACGACGAGGCTGTACGAAGTGCCGGAATACTCGCCGGCAAAACCCTGGCTGTTGGCAAAGAGGACCTGGTAGCGCCCGGAGTTGAACTCTGCGCCCTCGGAATTCTTCATGCGCGGATCGAATTTCAGCGCCGCTTTCTCGGCGGTGCGCGCTATTTCGAGCGCCCGATCGGCGGTCACGATTCCGCTGTCGGGATCGGCCAGTGAAAGCTCGGGCAGCGACTTCGGATGTAGCGCCGGGTCGGGCAATCCTGCCCACGGGTCGGCGGCTGAAAGTCGCGCCAGCTCGACGGTGTTTGCGACGAACGCACCGAGCGAATCGCGTTCGAGCTCGGCGGTCGACGAAATCGCGGAAGATTGCCCGGAAAATATGCGCAGGCCCAGCCGCCGCTCGCGCGAGCTCTTGAGTTTCTCGACTTCGCCCATCCGCACTCCGGCCCCGAGCGACTCCGCGGTGACGCATAGCACTTCCGCCGCGCTGGCGCCCTTGCGTTTGGCCTCGTCGAGCACCCAGTTGGCGAGTGCAATATCAACCGTCGCCATCAGATTTTTCTCAACTTCATTTCGATTCTCATGCGCGCGTGCCGCCGACCGTTATGCCGTCGATTCGAATCGTCGGCAGACCCACTCCTACCGGCACCGATTGCCCGTCCTTGCCGCAGGTGCCGACGCCGGCATCGAGCGCGAGGTCGTTGCCGACCATCGAGACGCGAGTCAGCACGTCGGGACCGTTGCCGATAAGGGTCGCGCCCTTGACCGGCCGCGTCACCTGGCCATCTTCGATCAGGTAGGCTTCGCTCGCCGAGAAAACAAATTTACCGTTGGTGATATCGACCTGGCCGCCGCCGAAGCTGACCGCGTACAGTCCGTTTTTGACCGACTTCATTATTTCTTCGGGCGTCGACTCGCCGTTGAGCATGAAGGTGTTGGTCATCCGCGGCATCGGCGAATGCGCAAAGCTCTCGCGCCGTCCGTTGCCGGTCGGCTCCATCTTCATCAGCCGCGCGTTCATCCGATCCTGCAGATAGCCGCGCAGGATTCCCTTTTCGATCAGCACCGTGCGCGAGGTCGGTGTGCCTTCATCGTCGACGTTCAGGCTGCCGCGCCGATTCGGGATAGTGCCGTCGTCGATTACGGTGCACAGCTCACTCGCGACCTTCTGGCCGATTCGATTGGCGAAGGCCGAGACGCCCTTGCGGTTGAAGTCGCCTTCGAGGCCGTGGCCGATCGCTTCATGCAACAAAATTCCCGGCCATCCGGGGCCGAGCACGACGACCATCTCGCCCGCGGGCGCGTCGACGGCGTCGAGGTTCACGATCGCCTGGCGCGCCGCTTCGAGCGCGTACTCGCGCCATCGATCATTTTCGATGAAGTAGTTCCACTCGACGCGCCCGCCGCCGCCGTAGGAGCCCATCTGGCGCGCCTTGCCGTCGTCGGCGATGACAGTGACATTGAGCCGGCATAGCGGCTGCACGTCGGCGGCGACCTGGCCGTCGCTGTTCACGACCATCACGATTTTCTGCTCGCAGGCGAACGACGCCATCACGTTTTTCACGCGCGGATCGGCGGCACGCGCGATGCGATCGATCTCGTTGAGCAGCTTCGCGCGCTCCTGCACCGGAACGTCGAGCGGCGTACTCGGCAGATCGTACAGCGCATGCCGCGCGACCGGAGTGCCGACCTGCACCGCGGCGGGCACCGTGCCTCGCTGATCGGCGATGGCGCGCGCAGCCTCGGCCGCAAGGCGCATCCTGTCGACCGTGACTTCGTCGGAGTACGCGTAGCCGGTGCGATCCTCGGCGCATACGCGCACGCCGACGCCGTGGCTGACGCTCTTGCTGGTGTGATTCACCATCGATTCTTCGAGCGCGAGGCCCTCGGCGCTGCGGTACTCGAAATAGAGATCGGCGTAGTCGGCCTTGCGTTCGAGCGCGCTGCCGAGGACTCGCTCGAGTGCGCCGTGGTTCATGCCGAATCGGTTGAGGAAGAATTTATCGGGAGCAACAAGTTCGTTGGACATTATTTTTGCCGCCTGTGAATCAACATTATCAAAGCAGGCGGCCAGCAAGAAGGTGGCGAGTTGAGGCGAGAATCGGGCGCTTCTTTTGTCATTCTGAGCGCAGCGAAGAATCCCGGATCTTTCTCGGCGCAAAACACCGCGCCCCAATCAGGGGGCGACCACCGCGCACGCTGGTATTTCCGAACAACTGTGCTTCGACGAATCCGGGATTCTTCGCTTCGCTCTAGAATGACACAAAGACTGCGCGCTTCGGTATTTGTGTTAGTGACGGCGCTCGGTGCGTTTTGCGCATGCTTTCGGATCCGGGATTCTTCGCTGCGCTCAGAATGACACAAAAATCCTGGACCCTCACCTTCATCCTCTCGTCAGAGCTACCACCTGAAGTGGTTTCGACGACATATGCGCTACCATCGGTAGCTTCGATTCGTAGTATTTTTTTTCGGCAAAGCTGCTATTGCGGGAATGCGGAGCGGTATTCGGATGACTGACGTGAATAACGAGAAAATATGTGCGTTGTGCATGGTGGATCTCGTACTGTGCCCTGTCGGCGGCGAATGGGTAAGGCTGAACTAAATCAGCCCCAAGCCGAACCGAACTGCTGCCAAATCGAACGACAATAGCGGAGCGGCTGTGAAACGAGTTACGATTTGCGGATGGCAACGCGTGAGACTTTGACCCTGATCGATCGGCTGATGCTCGAGATGATCGCGCAGCAGGAGAGCAAGGTGCTGGCGATGGCGCGGGCGATTCATCCCGGGCTCACCGCGGAGGATATCCGCAATCCCAACGACTTCGCCGACCTGATGGCGAGCGGTGAGTGGAACTTTGAGGACGGAATCCTGTCGGGGCTGAAAAGCGCGCATATGGCGATCCGCGCGAAGCTGCTCGAAAGTATCCAGTAACCACGACACGAACGGAAAAAAGAAAAGGCCCGAAGAAATTATCTTCGGGCCTTTGAGTTTCTGATCGTGACGCTCGAGCTGAATCAGCCTGCGGCGGCCGCGGCCCGGCGAGGACGCTCGGTCGCGGCGCCTTCTTTCTTTGCGGCCGAGCGCTTGCGCGGCTTCTTCGATTTGGTCTGCTCTTCGTTGCCGGTGAACTCGATCACGGACAGCATCGCAGCGTCGCCGCGGCGATGACCGAACTTGATCACGCGCGTATAGCCGCCGTTGCGATCCTTGAAGCGCGGTGCGATTTCGTCGAACAGCTTCTTGACCGCTTCATGCGATTGCAACGCCGCGAACGCGCGCCGACGCGCCGCGAGATCGTTCTGCTTGCCGAGCGTGACCATCCGGTCGGCGATGCGGCGCAGTTCCTTGGCCTTGGGATCGGTGGTTTTGATTCGCTCGTGGCGAATCAGCGCGAGCACCATATTCTTGAACAGCGCCTTGCGATGCGCCGAGGTGCGATTGAGCTTGCGGCCCGAATTGAGATGACGCATCAGTTACTCCAAGCGCTACGCGGACTCGCGGCGTTCCTGCTCTTCCCACATGCGGTCGAGCTCGCCGCGCGGCGGCAGATTCTCCAGCCGCATCCCGAGCGACAGACCCATGTCGGCCAGCACTTCCTTTATCTCGTTGAGGGACTTGCGTCCGAAGTTTTTAATCTTGAGCATGTCCTGCTCGGTGCGCTGCACCAGCTCGCCGATATACTTGATGTCGGCGTTCTGCAGGCCGTTGAAGGCGCGCACCGA
>JBEKLS010000046.1:0-27123 GCA_050010075.1 Binatus sp. (SeqCode)
ATGTCGAGTGAGGCCATTCCGGGGTAGCTCCAGACCACCATCACGACGGGCACGTTGATCGCCGGGAAGATGTCGATGTTCATCAGGAAAAACGACAGCGTACCAAGCACCAGCATCAGCAGCGCCATAACCACAACCGAGATCGGTCGGCGCAGCGCCAGTCGCACGAGCCACATCATGATTGAAACCCTCCCGCACGCCTCAACAGATCATCGCGCCGCCTGAATCTTCAGTCTCGAGTGCAGGGTGGCCGGATCAGAATTCCCGTGGACCCGCGCCAGGCGTTCCATTTCGCTGATCACGCTCGAGAAATCCTCGTCGCCATCGCCCGCCGCTCTGGCCGCGTTGATCTGATGGGCGGCGGCTGTCGCCGGCATCGGCACGCCCAGCTCGGCCGCCTTCTCAAGAATCAACCCGAAATCCTTGTTCATGAGCTTCAACGGGAATTGCGGCGAGTAGTCATCATGCACGGCACGAATCAGCTTGTTCTGGTGTGCAGATGACACGACGGCGGTCTTGGCGAGCACTTCCAGTAGGAGTCCGCGATTGAGGCCCGCCTTTTCACCGAAGGCGACAGCCTCGGCAATCGCCTGCATGTTCAGACCGAGCAAGGTGTTGACGACCAGCTTCATCGTGGTCCCGGAGCCGCTCGGCCCGAGGTGGAAATATTGTTTGGCGACAGCGGAGAAGATTGGTTGGCAGGCGTCGAATACATTCGCGTCGCCGCCGCCGAAGAGAATCAAACTTCCCTGCTCAGCGGCGGGCGTACTGCCGGAGATGGGAACATCAAGAACTTCGATCGCGCGCTCTCTGCCCAGCCGATGAAGCACGCGCGACGTATCCGGCGAGACTGTGCTCATCTCAATGACGACACTTCCGGCTTTCGCCCATGCCAGAACTCCTTCCGGACCCTGATAAACGCTCAGCACCGCCTGATCACTGGGCAGGCATGAGATGATCACATCTGATTTGCGTGCGAGTTGGCGAAGATTTGGCGCAACTATCGCTCCATGAGAAGCGAGTTCTGCCGTCTTACGAATCGTGTGGTCGTAGGCCAAGAGTTTGAAGCCGCTATTTAGAAGTCTGCGCGCCATGCGTTCGCCCATCGCGCCAAGTCCGATAAATCCGATCGTGGAATTTTGGGAAATCATTGTCCTGACGCCTCCGTCGGCATTACGTCGAGAGATTCCTAGATGATTGAGAAAGCGACCAGCAGCGAAACCGTCGCTGCCGTGAGAACTGCCAGCCCAATCAGCGCCATCGCCTCAATGGCCAGGCCCTCACTGAAAGAGCCGTAGGGAATGGCACGCGGGTGAACTACCCTCGTTTCGTGAAGCTTAAACCTCGTAAAATGCCGGTAATCCATGGCTAATTTCGGTTCCATTTTCTTCAGCCTCCGATCCAGAGGGCGTGAAAAATCGCCGCACGAGTCGTGCGCTGTGCGATCTCACGGAGAATTTTTCGCAATTACGGAAGGGCGCAAACCCAGATGCGTTGAAAATTCTTCTGGAGTAAACCTATGGTAGGTTGCGCATTACGAACCGGAGCAAAATCATGATCGACAGCACCAAGTCGCACTACGAAGTAATTGTTATCGGCGCCGGCGTGGCCGGAATCTATCAGATCAAGCTGTTGGCCGACCTTGGAGTCGACGCCACCGTGCTCGACGCCGCCGGCGACCTTGGCGGGACCTGGTACCGGAACCGCTATCCGGGAGCCCGCTTCGACTCGGAAAGCTACACTTACGGCTACTCGTTTTCGAAGGAACTGCTGAACGAATGGCACTGGAAAGAGCGGTTCTCGAGTCAGCCTGAAAACTTGCGCTACCTGAACACGGTCGCGGACAAGTTCGATCTCCGCAAATACATGCAGTTTAATTGCAAGGTCGAGGCGGCGCACTTCGACGAGGCCAATGACTTGTGGCATTTGAAGATCGCCGATGGTCGCGAGCTGACAAGCCGCTTCGTCGTGATGGCGGTCGGCCTGCTTTCAATACCCACACCGCCGCGGCTCAAGGGTATGGAAAAATTCAAAGGGCGTTCGTTCCACACTTTCTACTGGCCGCAGGAGCCGGTCGAGATGGCGGGTAAGAAGGTCGCCGTCATCGGTACCGGCGCCACCGGCATCCAGGTTATCGCCGAGATCGCCGACAAGGTCGGCGATCTGACCGTGTTCCAGCGCCGCCCCAACTGGTCCGCTCCGCTGAACAACGGTCCTATCTCTGACGCCGATATGGCCGACATCCGGTCGCGCTATGACGAGATCTTCGCGACCTGCGCTCGTACACCCGGCGGCTTCGAGCATGAGCCGGATCGGCGCGGCTTCTACGAGGTCACCCGCGAGGAGCGCGTGGCGCTGTGGGATCGGCTCTATGAGAGCCCCGGGTTTGCGATTTGGCTGCGCAACTTCCGCGAGATATTCACCGATGAGAAGGCCAACGCCGAGTTCTCCGAATACATCGCAGATCGGATTCGTCGCCGGGTGAAGGATCAGGCCGTCGCCGAGAAGCTGATACCTCGCGATCACGGCTTCGGGGTGCAGCGGGTGCCGATGGAGACGCGCTATTTCGAAGTCTACAACCGCGACAACGTGCACCTCGTGGATATCAGCGAGACGCCGATCGTGGAGGTGACCGAAAACGGGCTGCGCACCACCGAGCGCGACTACGACTTCGACATCATTGTATATGCCACGGGCTTCGACGCGATCACCGGGGCTTTCGATCGGATCGACATCCAGGGCGTTGGTGGCGCGAAGCTACGTGACAATTGGAGCGACGGTCCGTCGACCTTCCTCGGCATGCTCGTGCATGGGTTCCCGAACTTTCTAATGCCATCAGGGCCGCAGAGCGGATCCGCGTCGACGAACTATCCGCGCGGCATCGAAACCGGCGTCAATTGGTGCACGAAGCTGCTCGAGTACATGTGGGAGCACGGCTACACGCGTGCGGAACCGAGGCTCGATGCCCAGCAGCAGTGGGCCGACCACGTGAAGCAGATGTACTCGGCGATGCTGATGCGTAAGGCCAAGTCCTGGTTCACCGGCTACAACTCGAACGTCCCCGGCCACGAGCACGGCAAGATCCGGTACTTCGTCTACAACGGCGGTACCCCAAAATACGTGGGCCAGATCAATGAAGTCGCAGCGAACCGCTACGAGGGAATCGTTTTCACCTCAGGTTCGACGCCTGCCCATCGTCAGGACCGAGAGACGTCAAGCATCGCGGAGAAAATTCCTCGCTAAGGCTGGCGGATAGCCCTGTCTTATCTCGACAGCTGCTCGCCGTATTTAGCCTGCCATAGGATTCCGACCGGCCGCTGACGCATAGTCTCCGCTTCAGCGTTTATCTTCTTACGGTCACTCACTATGTCGCGTACGCTTTTTCCACCCAGAGTTATTGAGACCGCGGCGCCGATGTATCCGACCAGGGCGACCGGAACCAGAGCGGAGACTACGCCTAGCGCGGCAGAAACGGAGAACCAACCCACATCCCGCAGTTTTTGTTCCGATCTGTACTGCTCCAGGCGCAAAAACTCCGTCTCATAGTCCATTAACGCTTGACTGATATTGCCCTCGACCTCGCTAACGACGGCGTCGTAGTCGGCCACTGAAGCCCTCTTGAGACGTTTTCGGTTGACGCTGAAGATGCGTCTCATATCTTCCATCTCGCCGCGCTCGCGCAGCCGGATCAGCGCCTCAAGATCGACGCTCTGCCGCCAATGACGGCTCTCGGCCTCAATTGCTCGCATCACGGCCTTCCCCTCGCTCAGTTTCGCCTGACCGGCAGCCATTTCCGCATTGGTCCGCAGCAGCCATCGGTACAATTCCCAGCCAGCCGGATCCAGCGCATGATCCGCCACGAAAGAGTCACAAATGGGTTCGTAAGACTGAAGCGTTTGGAAGCCCCGGAACAACCAGACCCAAAGAGACTCTGCACCTCGAACTTTCGGGACTTTGGTTCCCGCCACTTGTCGCGAGGAATCGATCGCAGTATTCAGCCACTTCTCGAGACTGAGTGTCTTGCTGCCGAACGCCGGCGTTGAGCGCGCCGTGTTTTCCAAAACGGTGGCGACACCCGCATAGGGACCGCCCTTCATCTGTCGATAGAGCGACTTGAAATCAGAACGTTGGAAGTAGGCGACAGCTTCCTCGACGCTCCTGAGATGCTGGCCAAAAACGTCGTTGGCAAACTGGGTAGTGATCTCGTAAGAGGCTATTGTAAGGCTATCAATCGAGCTTCGTTGTTTATCGCATAGAGTCATCCGCGGGTAGAGTACGCCGATTGGAAATTCGCTGTCGTTAACAAACAGCGCCTTTCTTTTTAGCAAGAGGAAGTAGTCCACCATCATGCGCAATCCAAAAAACCCCAGTGCTCCGCTATCGTCCCATTTCTGCTGACCCTGCCGGAGTTCGTGATAGTTATAAGCGTGGTCAGCCATAAGATCGGGGATGAGCAAAGTATCGAAGTAGAGACCGTAGGCGCGGACAGTCTCCAGCCTGAGATTCCAATCAACGTTGTCGATTACGGTAGACTGAAGCGTGTCATCGTCCTTGACGGCTATACGAACAGCTTCCGCATTCGCTTCCCAAAATGAATGGATATTCTGCAGGAGCTCATGCGTGTGTTGGAAGATTGCTGGAACTACACCCAGCGATGGGATGGAAACGGTGATGCCCGAGGTAAAGCGTGGCTTTATCGCGGCCATGACAAAATTGATCACGCTCGCGAAATCGGTGGCGCCGCTCTTCTCGAATTCCGACTGCTCTGGCTTGAAGTGAGCCTCCAAAAGTTCGAAGTAGCTCTTGTGGATGGAACGGATGCTGCTTTTCCTGTCCATTGTTTGCTCTCCGATCTAATTCATTGCTTCACCACGGTAGGAAGTGATCGCACGCTCCTAAGTCCAGGACGGCTAGTCGCAGCATCGGTGCTTAGGCTGGAGCGGTGCTACATCCATCGCGGGATTTTGCTCAAAGAAACCTGAGGGCTTGAGCATAAAGCCGGCATATGAAACTGGCATGACCGGCCAGTCCTCGGTCCGCGGAATATGGTGGACGCCGAATGAGTACCATGCGACCAAATCCGTATTCACCAGCGGGAGATCGCGTTTGACCCACTGATCGAGACCGTCAGGAGCGGGGTTTTGATTGATATAGTCGCCGGACGCGTATCGCTGCGCCGGATTGTAGGCGGTGATCCAAAGGTTGTGGCGAATAAATCCGGCACGTCTCAGCAGGCTCGCCCCTTGGTGTGCGAAAGGCCGTGCCACATCAGCTCCTGGGAAAATTTTGTAGCCGGTAGGCTGACCCACTGCATTGCGGTGCGATGGATTCACGATGAGCCACGCGCGGCCAATCGCGGGATCAGCATCCCTGCCAGCTTCCAACTGGTTGCTTATGAGCGTGGACCGGGGACGGTACGAGCCATTGTACGGGTTAGCTGGCCCGATAGGGTCGGCGACAGTGTCGACCTCGTAGACCGAATTGCCCGGCCCGTCCACATTCATATGCAGACGGAAATTAAAGTAGTGTTGATGAATTGGGGCGTAAAGCTGGGGAGCGACCAGCACGCCATGAGTAGGTTGCGCGCCCGGCGGATAGGCGCCGACCGAGAGGCATCCCGTCAGCTTGACCTCTAGCTGTATTTCGCCGCTTTGATAGAGGTACCAGTAAAATCCGTAATCGTAATTCCCGACCGTCGCGAAAAAAGAGATGACCAAACGGCGTGAGCGCCTCACTTCGCTGCGCCCCGTCCGCCAGTCGCTATGCTTCCAAAGCGTGCCGTAGTCCTCTTCATGCATGCAGACGGCGTTTTCGATGGTCTCGACCTCGCCCGCCATGTTCACCATATGCGCGTCAAAGTAGTGAATTGTGCCGACGCAATCGCAACCTAGCTTGAGGCTGTTAGCCATTCGTCCGATGCCGTATTCTCCGACGTCAAACGCATTCTTTTTGTTGTGGGTGCGAGTGGGATCGCCATATGGCACTTGCATCTCGGACAACGACGCCCGGTATAAAATTGGACGTACACGGCCTTGGTCCTCGTAGCCGAGCTGATGAAGTACGAGACCCTCGCGCGAGGTGAAGCCGACCCGAAAACGCCATTTCTGCCAGCGCACCTCATACCCATTCACGGTAAAGCTAGGACCCTGGGGCTGTGAAATCTCCAGTGGCTTCAAGTCCTGCCGCATAGGCCCGAGAGACTCGGCAGCATAAGTGCCAGTCAAAGGTGGGAGCGGTACCTCGACATCATCGATCACCTCTACCACCTCCATCTTTTCGAGATCGACGAAGGTAATTAGTCCCTCGACGGGGCGGCCATAGCCCACGTCGGTATCGCTGCCGCGGATCCACGTGAGTCCTTGGGCGAGCCGACGGTCGGGAAATCGTTCATCACCGTAAGCGCCGGCCGACCATGGATCGACGATAGCCTTGTCGAATTCGGTGATACCGCGGCGGGTGAGCGCCGCGCGCCATCTAGGATCGGCTTTGACGGCATTTTCGCACTGCATGAACTCTTCGACGATGATGCCGGGTTGGACTCCGCGGCGCTCCTGACAGGTGAGCATCTTTTCGTCACGCAGGCTGACCAGCACTTCCAGCACTCGTCGACCAGCAAGATCAAGCGCAATGATGAAGGCGCGGCGATCCGGAATATTGCCGTGGTTGTTATTTTCGATTTCAGTCCTGGCTGGTTCGTACAAGTTGACCGAAACGAAGCGCATATGGTCACTAACGGGGCCTTGGGTACGTAGAATGTGGATGGCGGCCTTCACTTCGTCCGCGCTTAGCGGATCCAGCGAATGACGTCGATCTTCTTTCACCAGGCTGGAGTCATCCATCTTCGATCTCCTGTTGGCACTCAAGACGGTACAGGTTGCGAGGCTCCGCAATCTCCCGTCTGGCGCAGGGACTCACACTAAGACTGATGCTGAGGGAAAGGAAGGAGAGAGTGACGCATCAGCCTGATAGCGCTGAGTTTCACATATGGTGTTGTCGATCTTCGGGATTGGTTCAATGTCACCATGCTAATAGTGTTGAAGGTGTGAACCTTCCCGTAAACCCTCCCGTGCTGCCGATGCTGGCGAAGCGAATCGATGCGTTACCGGCGGGCGAGACATGGATCTTTGAACCCAAGTGGGATGGGTTTCGCGCGTTGATCTTCCGCGACGGCGACGAAATCCTTATACAGAGCCGCGATGCCAAATCACTCAATCGCTACTTTCCGGAACTGATCGAGACACTGAATGCGCAGCTGCCTCCCCGATGCGCCCTCGACGGCGAAATCGTTTTGGCAAAGAATGATGGGCTCGATTTCGAGGAATTGCAGCTTCGGATTCATCCAGCTTCCTCGCGAGTGAAGCTGCTGTCCCAGCAAAGTCCTGCGTCGATAGTTTTCTTCGACTTGCTGTGCGCGGGGGAACGCGATTGGCGGAGCGAACCGTTTGAGCGGCGGCGCGAAGCGCTGGAATCATCGCTGGCCGCCGCCAAGCCGCCAATCCATCTCACCCCAGTAACCCGTGATCCAGATGTCGCATCCGATTGGTTCAGGCGCTTTGAAGGCGCGGGTCTCGATGGCGTCATGGCCAAGCCAATTTCCGGCACCTATCAACCGGACAAGCGCGTGATGTTCAAGATCAAGCATGAGCGCGACTGCGATTGCGTCGTGGCCGGCTTTCGATGGCACAAGGGAGGCGAGGGCACGGCGATCGGCTCCCTTCTGCTTGGCCTGTATGACTATTCGGGCGAGCTGCAACACGTCGGCGTGTGCGCGAGCTTCACGCAAACCAAACGGCAGGAACTGGTAGGATTTCTGGCGCCGTATCGTCGCGACGCTCTGGTCAATCATCCGTGGAAGTCGTGGGCGGAGTCAGCTTCGAATGACGGATCGCATCGGATGCCTGGCGGCCAGAGCCGTTGGAGCCATGGCAAGGATCTATCGTGGGAGCCGCTCAGACCGGAGTTGGTAGTCGAAGTCGCCTACGAGCATATGCAAGGTACGCGTTTCCGTCACATGGCACAGTTCAGGAGATGGCGTACCGACAGGAAGCCGCAGGATTGCACCTACGAGCAGCTCGAAGTAATTGCGCCACACGAGCTGAAAGCGATTTTTGCCGGAGATATCTGAGAGCTGCTCGCGCTCAAGAGTCTTTCTTCGACGCGCGTGCCGTCCGCCATTCGCGAGTCGGGTCGTCATCAGGATCAGGAGCCTCATTCAGCGGCCGTAAGTCCTCGGGCACATGGCGCAGGTTGATTCGAATGCGCGTCCAGGTCGACGACCTGCCGCGCATCGAATCGACGAGCACGTCATCGGCGGCGAGAAGCTTCGCGACCTCGGCATGTTTGAGCTTCCATCGCTCGAGACCTGAAAGAGCGGCCTCTTTGCTTTGTGAGTTCGCAACTACTATCAGGGGCATTTTGGTTCGGGGCGCCTTTGCAACGGACCTCGCGCGCGAAGGCGCGACCCGGCGGGGCTCGCTCTCCGTCTTGCGAAAGTGCGGTGGCCAGGGCGCGTCGCCAAGGCCCGCGGCCTCGTCTCGTGCTGCGAGCTCAAGCAATTTCTCGAGCGAACCTGCCGCGTCGTCGATACCTTCGTGCGGATCCCCGATCTCAAGAAAACGTTTCGGAATTGTAAGCACGGTAAAGTCTGACGGCTCGCAGTCAGGCACTTCACGCCAGTGAAGCGGCGCAGAGACGCGCGCGTCAGGAACCGGCCGTACGGAATATGCCGAGCAGGTCGTGCGGTCCTTCGCGTTCTGGTTGTAGTCGAGGAAGACCCCGTGGCGCTCCTCTTTCCACCATTTCGAGGTCGCGAGCGTGGGCGCGCGCCGCTCGACAGCTCGCGACAGAGCGAGCGCTGCGCGACGCACCTCGTCGAAGGTCCATCGCGGATAGATCCGCACATTGACGTGCATACCGCGCGACCCGCTCGTTTTCGGCCAGCCCTGAAGACCCATCTCTTGCAGCAGCGAATTCACCTCGAGGGCAACCGCACGCACGTCCATCCAACTGACGCCCGGACCGGGATCGAGATCGACCCTCAACTCGTCGGGATGTTCGAGATCGCCGGAGCGCACCGGATGGGGATGCAGCTCGATGCACCCGAGATTGACAATCCACGCCAGCCCGTCCGCATCATCGACAACGATTTCTTCGGCGGTGCGTCCCGAAGGGAACGCGAGCGTGATCGTTCGCAGCCATGAGGGGCGCTGGGTTGGTGCGCGCTTCTGATAGAAAGCCTCACCCTCGGCGCCGTTGACGTAGCGCTTGAGAACAAGTGGACGGTCCCGGATTCCTGCGAGCGCGCCCGGCGCGACCGACAGATAGTAGTGAACCAGTTCAAGTTTTGTGAGCTTCGTCTGCTTCGAGAAATACAGCTTGCCCGGATTACTAACACGGACCTCATGGCCGTTGATCGAGAGCAACTCCGCAGCATCTTCCTTAGGCACCGACGAAGATCTCCAGTGAAAACTCGACAATGGCTCAGAGAAGGCCGCTAGGTATTTCTTGCCGGATTATTCAGTATCTGGCGAATTTTGGCCGAGAGTTGCGCTAGCGTGAAGGGTTTGGAAAGCAGCTCAACGCCCGGATCGAGTCGCCCCTGATGCACAATAGCATCGCGCGCGTAGCCGCTGGTAAAGAGCACATTGAGCTCAGGCCTATGCAGCCGTGCTCTATCGGCCAACTGGCGCCCATTAACTCCGCCGGGTAGTCCTATGTCGGTGAATAGCAAGTCGATATCGGCTTTGGCATTGAGGATTCGCAGCGCGCTAAGTCCATTCGGCGCTTCGAGGACCGTATAGCCCAACTCACGGAGCATCGTGGTGGAATTTGCGCGGACGTCGTCATCATCCTCAACCACGAGAATGACCTCTTCCCTCGTTCCAGCCAGAAGCGGTGCTTGCACTACGTGAGGGCCGCTTTCCTTGGCCTCTTCGATTAGCCGCGGCATATAGATCTTGACGGTCGTGCCCTCGTTAAGCTCGCTGTCGATCTTTACGTGACCGCCCGATTGTTTGACGAAGCCGTAAACCTGCGAGAGGCCGAGCCCGGTCCCGTGTCCAGCATCCTTGGTGGTAAAGAATGGCTCGAACGCCCTGGCGATAACTTCGCCGGTCATTCCGGTTCCAGTATCGCTGACCGCAATCATAACGTACTGGCCTGAGGCCACCTCTTGATGTGCCGCCGCGTAGGCATCGTCGACCGAGGCGTTAGCGGTTTCAATCGTGAGACGTCCACCCTGCGGCATCGCATCGCGCGCGTTGACCGCCAGGTTGAGCAGCGCATTCTCGAGCTCGCTGGCGTCGGCAAAGGTGCGCCAGAGCCCGCCGGCGAGAACCGTTTCGATACTGATATTCTCGCCCAAAGAACGCTGCAGAAGCTCTGACATGCCGGTAACGAGCCGGTTCACGTCAAGCGCCTTGGGATCGAGCGGTTGTCGCCGGGAGAATGCGAGCAGCCGCTGGGTCAGCGTTGCCGCGCGCTGTGCGCCGCGGATGCCCCGTTCGATCAGCCGGTATAATTCGGCTTCCGAAAAGTCGCCCTTCTCGACGCGCTGCTGCAAGAGGTAGAAATTGCCAACGATGACCTGGAGCAAATTGTTGAAATCGTGAGCGACGCCGCCGGTGAGGTGCCCGATCGCTTCCATTTTTTGAGCCTGCCGCAGCGACTCCTCTGCCTGTCGCCGCTCAGTCAACTCCACCGCTTCGGGCACGATGGCGACGACGACACCGTCCGCGTTACGCACCGGACGCATCTGAAAATCGAACCATCGCCAACCGCCGGCCGGCAGGTTCACATGGATCTCCTGGCGCATCGTTTCGCCGGTCGCAACCTTCGAGACCGCAGCGCGCACGGTTTCGGGCATGCCGGGTGTACCAGTGAACCACGGTGTCTCCCAGAACGGTTTGCCGACTACATCTTCAAGCGTGGCCTTGATTCCGGCCAGGGACGTGGCATTCGCATCGAGCATCGTGCCGTCGGGCGCCGTCAGGCCCATGTAGGTGTAGCTCGTTTCAAAAATCGCTCGCAGGCGCGCTTCTTTGGCCTGTAACTCGGCCGTACGTTGCGCGACCTGGACCTCGAGCGTCTCATTGAGTCGTCGTGTCGCCTGTGCCGCCGCGTGGCGCTGAGCCGACAGTTCGAGGTTGGCGCGCACGCGGGCAAGTAATTCGCGCGCGCCGAACGGCTTGATCAGATAATCGTCAGCACCCGCCTCGAGGCCTTCAATGCTCGCCTCCTCACCGGCGCGTGCTGAGAGCAGAATCACCGGCACGTCGCGAAGATTGTTGTCATTGCGCAGTGCGCGGAGCAGGCCGATGCCGTCTAGATGCGGCATCATGATGTCGCTCAGCACCAGCTCAGGCCTTCGCCGCCGCGCCGACTCCAGCGCTGCCTGCCCATCGTTCACGATCTCGACGGCATAGCGACCACTCAGCAGGCGGCGAAGGTAGTCACGCATATCAGCATTGTCGTCGGCGACGAGCACGACAGGCTTGCCATCCGATGAGCTAGCGCCGTCAGGGGAATCAGGGACTGAATCATTTTCGTTCGGGTCTGTTTCATTTGGATCTATCAAGCGCTCGGAAGGCAGCCACCGAAGAGCTTCTTCGATGAAAGCTTGTCCGTGAATCTCGGACGAAGCTGATGATCCCGCGGTTGCAATCCGGCCTGACGAAAGATGCGCGGAACCGAGCGGTAGCTCGACGATGAATGCCGAACCCTTTCCGGGCGCGCTGTCCACCCGAATATTCCCGGCATGCAGCCCCACCAGTTCCTGCACCAGCGCGAGCCCGATGCCGGTGCCCTCATGCGTTCGGCCGACCTGGCCCTCGATTCGATGGAAGCGCTCGAACACCCGCGGAATTTCATTTGCCGGAATTCCCGTGCCGGTATCGCGCACCACGAACTGCACGCTGCTACCGTCCGGCGCGAGTCGAAGAGAGACTCCAACTTCACCGTCGAGGGTATATTTGAACGCATTCGACAACAGATTGAGAACGATCTTTTCCCACATCGCGCGGTCGACGTACGCCAGCTCCGGCAGCGGCTCACAATCAACCTCGTAGCGAAGACCCGCCTGCTCCATCGCCGAACGAAAGGTACTCGCAAGTTCGGCGGTGTAAGCGGCCAAATCCGTCGGCTCGAAAACGCCGTCATAGCGGCCTGCTTCGATTCGCGAGAAGTCGAGCAGCGCATTGACAAGCCTCAGCAGGCGAAGGCCGTTGCGATGTATCAGTTCGACTTCGTCACGGCTTACCGTGACCTCATCGTTGTCGTCGGCACGCCTGAGCAAATCTTCCAGCGGGCTCAGCATCAGGGTAAGCGGTGTACGGAATTCGTGACTGGCATTTGAAAAGAAAGTGCTCTTGGCTCGATTGATCTCGGCCAACGCCTCGGCGCGTTTCCTTTCCTCTTCGTAGGCGCGCACGTCGGCGAGGCCAGCAGCTATTTGGCCGGCGAGCAGATTGACAAATCCGCGATAAGAATCGTCGAAAGGCCGATGCGGATTCAGACCTGCGATTAACACGCCGGCCGGCTTCTCTTGTCCCTGGTGAGCGATCGGCATGGCAACGGCGCTGCGCGGACTCACGTCCCAGGCGCCCGCGGGCAAATTTGGGAAACGTGCGGCAAGATCGTCGATGACAAACGCCTCGGACTGCGCCAGCACTTCGCCAATCGGCCATCGCTGGCCGGGCTTGTTCGTATCGATCGTATTGGGCGCCGCAGGATGGCCCTGATCGATACCCGTGGATGCGACCAGACGGGCATGCGTGCCGTTCGGCTCCATCAGGTAAATGAGGCTGAAAGGAAGATCGTACAAATTCGCGCCAACGCATCGGCCGATCGCAGCAAACAGCTCGTCTATGTCCCGGGTGTTGGCGATTTGCGCTGCGGTCTCACGCAACACGGTCAACCGCCGTTCCGCGATGTACCTGTTTGTATCCTCGACCACGATACAGAGGAGGCCGCCGAGGTTGCTGTCGTCGTCCGGGAGGGGGCTGTAGGAGAACGTATGATAACTCTCTTCAGGAAATCCGGATCGCTCGAGTAGCAGGAGCAGGTCCTCATCGTAGGTCGCCTGACCATGCTTGATGACTTGCTCAACGCGAGGCGATAAATCCGACCATATTTCTTCCCACACCTCGTCGGCGCGCTTGCCCAGCGCCCAGGGGTGCTTCTTGCCCAGCGTCATCTCGCGATAGGCGTCGTTGTACAGGAAGGTCAATTCCGGACCCCAGCCAATCCAGATGGCGTAGCGCGAATCGAGCATGATTCGAACCACGGTCTTCAAACTGTTGGGCCAATTTTCCGGCGGCCCGAGGCTGGTACGAGTCCAGTCCATCGAGCGCATCAGCGACGCCACCTCGCCGCTGCCGGACAGGAATTCAGGAGCTTTGACCGCGCCGATCCTCTTTTCGGTCATACTTTTAATGTGCAAGACGCGTAGCGCAGCACGGCGCATACGTGAAGGAGGGCCTCAGGATGAAGCAGTCACGCACGTTTAGAATTTATTTTAACCATGCCTCGACGCGAACCAACTGTAGCTACCCATTTCGCGGCTATCGCACGATTGGAAAATTCAGAATGAACGCCGCTCCGTGCGGCGATCGACTTTCAGTCCGAATCTCCCCGCCGATCCTGCCCATCACGTCGCGCGCCATCGAGAGACCCAAACCAGTGCCGAGAGGCTTGGTCGTGAAGAAAGGATCGAACATTTTCTCCAGCACGTCCGGCGGGATACCGGTACCTTCATCCGCAATGATGACCTCGACAATGGATGGTGTTTCCCTGGCCTCGATCGAGAGCTTGCCGCCGTCGGGCATAGCCTCGCGGCCGTTGATAAGAAGATTCGCGATCACATGCTTTACCTGATTTGGAAAAACCGGCACCTTCGGCAAAGACGGCGACAGCCGACGCTCAACTTTGATCGTGCCGCCATTTACTGTCGGCGTCTTCACAATCAGGAAGTCCACCATTTCGATCGCTTCGCCGATAAGAACCGACAGGTCGCAGGGCTCGAGCGTCTCTTGCGGCCGCTGATTGACAAATTCCTGGAGTCCGCGCACCCTCTCGGCCGCTGCATTGACGGTTCTCGCCAGCGCATCCACGTCCTGGATCAAATCCTCGGTGGCCTTTGAGCGCAGGATGTTTAGCCTGAGCGCCCCCGCGTTGAGAATGTTTCTAAGATCGTGCGCCAGACCCGAGGCCATCTCGCCGATCGACCGCAGACGTTCACTGCGGAATAATTCGTCGCGCAAGTGAAAGAAGCCGATTAGCGCGGACATGTGCTGCGTGGTCTCGACGCCTACAGCTGCCACGTGCGGCGCACCGTCGATATCCAGCGGAAACCTCAGGACGAAAAGCGATTTGCCTCGCTCGACCTGGTCAGTAGTCACCAGCGGATCGCCGCCAGAGAGGACTTGTTGATCCTTGCGCCAGTAAATCTGCCCGACGGCGGGGAATATTTCTTCGTCCTTCGACCCGATCCATTTCTCCCGCTCGACGCCTACCTCCGAAACCAGCCACGAATTCACGAAAACATATCGTCCCTGCGCATCCTTTATCCAGACGCGCGCGGGAATATCGTTCATTATTAACGAAAATAAACGCTCCGGCTCGCCAGCTATCGAAGGAGTGATGGGAGGCATGGCTGTAAAGTCCCGCCCGCTCACCAGGCTTTGCGCTCGGTAACTCTTGTACCGGCGCTCGCCTTAAGCCCCGTATCTATGCGTCTCAGATAAGCCACGTGCAGTTTCCACGACCAGTGTCTGAGATTTTGCGACGCAACGGGGAAATGTTGCGGATTTTATCCTCGATTTTGAGAGCAGCGTCAAGCGGAGCGCGGCTCCGAAATCCTCAACTACCGCGGACCCGTAAAAACTTCTGAATTCCGTGTCCTGTGCGCCAGCATAGCACTCTTTCATACCGTTTACCTGCGGGCACATCAGTTGCTTCCTGAGTATTGGGACCCTGAAATTTTTACCCGAGGCGTTCGATGACCAAGTCACTCACCGGGAAAAATATCGCCATCCTGAGCACTAACGGAGTTGAGCAAGCGGAGCTCACGGAACCGCGCCAGGCCCTCGAAAATGCCGGGGCGAGGACCGAGCTCGTGTCGCCCGCGAAGACCGCGAAAATCCAGGCAGTCATCTATCACGAACCAGGCGAGAAATTTGCTTTCGACATTCCGCTCGACTTGGCCGACCCTGACGACTACGACGCGCTCGTGTTGCCGGGCGGCGTCGCCAATCCTGATGAGCTGCGGCTCAATCCGAAAGCCGTGCAGTTTGTCCGCGCTTTTTTTGAAAGCGACAAGCCTATCGCGGCTATTTGTCATGGTCCGTGGATGCTCGTCGAAGCAGATATCGCGCGCGGCCACACCCTTACTTCATGGCCGTCGTTGAAGACCGACATTCGCAACGCCGGCGGCAACTGGATTGATCAGGACGTCGTGCAGGACGGCCTGCTGACGACCAGCCGCAAGCCGGACGACTTGCCGGCTTTCATTCGCGAGATGCTGAAGTCATTTGCGGGCGAAAACGGCGCGCGTGCAGCTGAAAGATGAGCCGCGTTCTACGCATCGTGTAAATTTTTCGCTCTCCAATGTTCGGAGATTCGAAACAATCGCGATGCTCATTGCGAGAATTTCTCGAACACTCTTGGCTCCCAATTTGCTCTTAATCGTGTCCGACACGAATGCGCTCCGCGCGTGAGCTGGATACTTCATTCTTCGGTGATTCAGGCTGGCGATGCCTTCATCTCAAGCAAATGCCGATTCTCAATCGGTTTCGTGGGAACGGCTGAGAAACCATATCGTCATCGAGGATGTAACGCCTTCAGTTGACGGCGGCCGCTATCCGGCAAAGCGGATCGCGGGCGACCGATGCGTTGTCGAAGCAGATATTTTTCGCGAAGGCCATCAGATATTGCGCGCCGCGGTCAAATGGCGCCGCAAGCAGGACGAGGCTTTTGACGAAGCGCCGATGCTCGCGATCGAGAATGATCGATGGCGCGGCGAATTCCGCCCCACTGACAACACGCGCTACGTCTTCACGATCGAAGCGTGGACCGATCTGTTCGCCTCGTGGGTTGCGGATTTCACCAAGAAAGTTAACGCGGAACGGCCGGTCGCGTCCGATATTCTCGAAGGGATCGCGCTCATCGAAAAAATGATCGCAGACGCGCGGGGTACCGATCGCGACTCGCTCGAGTACGCACTCGCGCGATTGCGAATAGCTAAAGACGGAGCGACTGCGCTCGCGGCGATTAGCAGCGTAGAGATTTCTGCTGCGGCGGAACGCGTCGGGCAACGATTCGGAATGACGCGGTTTGAGCCGCTGCTCGAGCTGATCGTCGATCGCAGGAAAGCCCGCTTTGGAACCTGGTACGAGATGTTCGTGCGCTCGCAGACCAGTGATCCGCGGAAGCCAGGAACGTTTGAGGAGGCCGAGCTTCGCTTGCCCGAGCTGCGCGATCTGGGTTTTGACGTTGTGTATCTGCCGCCGATTCACCCGATTGGCCACACCAATCGAAAGGGTCCTGACAACGCTCTCAACGGTAGCGCGAATTCTCCCGGTAGCCCGTGGGCAATCGGGAGCGAGGCGGGAGGTCACACTGCGATCGATCCTTCGCTCGGAACGCTCGCCGACTTCCATCGGTTCTGCGAGACCGCCAATCGCCTCGGTATCGAAGTGGCGATTGATTTCGCGATTCAATGCTCACCGGACCATCCGTGGGTCGTTCAGCATCCGCAATGGTTCCATCATCGGCCCGACGGCAGCATCAGATACGCCGAGAACCCTCCCAAAGAATACCAGGACATCTATCCGATCGATTTCGAGACCTCGGACCAGCGTGGACTGTATGAAGAACTTGGTCGAGTAATCAGATTCTGGCGTGAGCATGGCGTGAAAATCTTTCGCGTCGATAATCCTCACACCAAGCCGGTGCAGTTCTGGAACTGGCTAATCAATGAAGTACAGGCTACCAATCCCGAGATAATTTTTCTGGCGGAAGCTTTCACGCGCCCGAAGATGATGAAGGCGCTGGCTAAAGCCGGGTTTACTCAGTCGTATACCTACTTCACCTGGCGCAACACGAAACGCGAACTGACTGACTATATGACAGAGCTCACGCAAACGCCGATGCGCGAATACTTCCGGCCTAATTTCTTCACCAACACTCCCGACATTCTTGCGCCAATTCTGCAAACCGGCGGACGCGCGGCCTTCAAGATGAGGCTGGTGCTCGCTGCGACGCTGTCGCCGTCCTACGGAATCTACAGCGGCTTTGAGCTATGCGAAAACCAGGCGGTGCCGGGCACCGAAGAATATCTGAACTCGGAGAAGTATCAGAT
This sequence comes from Binatus sp. (SeqCode), assembly GCA_050010075.1. Lineage (GTDB taxonomy): Bacteria > Desulfobacterota > Binatia > Binatales > Binataceae > Binatus. The sequence goes on from JBEKLS010000046.1 coordinate 17,357, forward strand.
CAAGGTGCGTGACTGGAATCAACCCGGAAACATCAAGGAGTTCATTGCCCTGGTCAACTCGATCCGCCGCGACAATCCTGCGCTGCAACAGTTTTTGAATCTGGAGTTTCTTACTACCGACAACGACCAGATACTTTTCTTCGCCAAAGCCACGCCGGACAAGGAGAATGTGATCCTGATCGCGGTTAACCTGGATCCGCTCAACCCTCATCATTGTACTGCGCTGGTGCCGCCGGAGGTGGTAGGCGTTGCGCCCGGCCACAGCTATCGAGTCACGGATCTCCTTACCGGCGCAAGCTATACGTGGTCCGATCGCAACTTCGTGCGCCTCGTTCCGACCGTTGAGCCGGCTCATATTCTCCGCGTCGAAGAGCGTCTGTGAGTTCGAGACGTGCCCAACATGCATAATCCTGAAAACGGTTCGAGCTCCGATCCTCTTTGGTACAAGGACGCTGTCTTTTATGAACTTCGGGTTCGCTCATTTTACGACAGCAATGGTGATGGAGTCGGCGATTTCGCAGGTCTGACGGCCAAGCTCGATTACCTGCATTCGCTCGGAGTGACTACTCTGTGGCTACTCCCATTTTATCCTTCGCCGATGCGCGACGATGGATATGATATTTCTGACTATATCAATATACATCCCGCGTGCGGAACCTTGCGTGACTTCAAAGTATTCATTCGCGAGGCTCATCGCCGCGACCTGAAAGTAGTAACCGAGTTAGTACTCAATCACACGTCGGATCGTCACGAATGGTTCCAACGTGCAAGGCGTTCACCCGCCGGAAGTATACATCGCGATTACTATGTCTGGAGCGACACGCCGGAACGCTACAAGGAAGCGCGAATTATATTTCAGGATTTCGAACCATCGAACTGGTCATGGGACCCGGTTGCCAAGGCATACTATTTCCATCGCTTTTATTCTCATCAACCTGATCTCAACTACGATAATCCGGCCGTCATCCGGGAAATTCGACGAGTGATCTCGTTTTGGCTGGGTCTCGGAGTTGACGGCCTTCGACTCGACGCGGTTCCTTATCTATTCAAGCGCGAAGGAACGAATTGCGAGAATTTGCCCGAAACGCACGCATTCCTGCGCGAATTGCGCAAGTTTATCGACGAAAAGTTTGCCAACCGAATGTTGCTGGCGGAAGCGAATCAGTGGCCGGAAGAGGCCGTCGCATACCTGGCGCAAGGCAAGGAATGCAACATGGCGTTTCACTTTCCGCTGATGCCGCGAATGTTCATGTCGGTAAAGATGGAGGATCGATTTCCGCTGACCAACATCTGGGCACAGACCCCGGAGATCGATCCGACCTGCCAGTGGGCATTGTTTCTGCGAAATCATGATGAATTGACGCTCGAGATGGTGACTGACGAGGAGCGTGACTATATGTATCGCGCGTTTGCACAGGATGCGCGGATGCGAGTCAATCTGGGTATTCGCCGGCGGCTCGCGCCTCTGCTCGGCAACCATCGACGTACTATTGAACTGAATAATGCATTGCTCTTTTCATTGCCGGGTACACCGGTCATTTACTACGGCGACGAAATAGGAATGGGCGACAATGTTTATCTGGGCGATCGCGATGGAGTTCGCACTCCGATGCAATGGAGCGCTGATCGCAACGCCGGCTTTTCGTCGGGGAATTCGCAGCGCCTGATTCTGCCGGTGATAATCGATCCCGAGTATCACTATCAAAGCGTCAACGTTGAAGCGCACGAGAGCAACCGACACTCGCTGCTCTGGTGGATGCGCCGAATGGTGGCGCTTCGCAAACAGATCAAGGCTTTCGGCCGAGGATCGATCGAATTTTTAAACCCCGAAAATTCGCACGTGCTGGCTTTCATCCGCGCATATGAAGGCCAATTGATACTTGTCGTCGCGAATCTTTCGCGGTTCGTTCAATATGTCGAGCTCGATTTGGCGCGCTTCAAAGGTATGACGCCGATCGAGCTGTTCGGGCGCACGCCTTTTCCGCCGATCGGAGATTTGCCCTACCTGCTCACCCTGGGGCCGCATGGTTTCTTCTGGTTCTCTCTCGAACGGCCAGGCTCCGCTGCGGAAACCGAACATTCCGAATACGTAGTTCCACGAATCGAAATGAACGCGGGCTTCGATAGCGTCCTGCACGGCGGTGCGCGCCAACAGTTGGAGCGGCTCCTGCCGCGCTACCTCCCGCATTGCCGCTGGTTCCGCGCCAAGTCTCGCTCAATAGTCAGTGTACAGATCATCGATACAGTCGAGATGTCGGAAGGTCCTGGAGTTCCGCAACTTGCCCTGCTCAATGTCGAATACTCCGATGCCGACCCTGAGACTTATTTACTGCCACTGGCTATTGCGACCGGCGATCGCGGACGTGACCTGAGAGCGCGCTGGCCGGAACGCGTGATCGCCGAAGTAACTAGTCCCGCGCGCAACGGCGACGGCAATGGCATCCTCTATGACGCGGTCATCGATTCGGATTTTCTGAAAAGTCTGTTCGAGATTATCGCGAGGCGGCGGCGTCATCGAGCGTCCGCAGGCGAGCTACTGCCCGGCGCGACTCAGGCGTTTCATCAGTTGCGTGGCGATGCGGAAGCCCCGCTCGAACCCCGCTTGTTTAATGGTGAGCAGAGCAACAGCTCAGCAATTTACGGCGACCGCTTTGTCCTTAAACTCTTTCGGCGCGTCGAAGCGGGCCTGAATCCAGACCTTGAGGTTGGGCGATTCCTGACCTCGCACGAAAGATTTTCTCACGTCCCCCCGCTTGCGGGTTGGATAGACTACCGCGCGGGCAACGGCGAACGGCGAAATATCGCGCTCCTCCAAGGCTTCGTCTCCAATGAAGGAGACGCGTGGCATTTCACTCTCGGAGAACTGGAGCGCTTCCTCGAGACGGCGGCGACGAAGTCAGAACCGGCCCCGACGAAGACTTTGGATGAGCTGCTGCCGCAAGCAGAGCCGGATCCGCTCGCGGCAGAATTGATCGGCCACTATCTGGACGCGGCGCGACTGATGGGCAAGCGAGTCGCCGAGCTTCACCTGGCGTTGGCTTCTACAGCGGACGATCCGGATTTCGCGCCCGAACCTTACTCGACCCTTTACCAGCGTTCGACCTTTCAATCGATGCAGAATTTGCTCGCGCGAGTGATGCGCACGCTTAACGGCCGTATCTCGATGGTGCCGAAGGAGTTGCGCGAACAGGCGCAACTGATCGCCTCGCACCAAGGCGATATCGGGGCGCGCTTCGATGCTTTTCTACGCTGCCGAATGAGCGTTATCCGGATGCGAATTCATGGCGACTTGCATCTCGGCCAGCTTCTTTACACTGGCGAGGATTTCGCGATCATCGACTTCGAAGGCGAGCCAGCGCGTCCTCTCACTGAACGCCGTCTCAAGCGCGCGGCGCTCAGAGACGTCGCCGGGATGTTGCGATCGTTTCACTACGCGGCGATCACCTCCGCAATCGAGCAACTGAAAATCGGAGCCCTTGGCAAATTTGATTTCGCCAGCATGGAGCCGTGGGCTAACTTCTGGCGCACGTGGTCGTCATGGGGATTCCTCAAAGGGTATCTCGCAGCTGCAGGCGCAGCTCCGTTCATCCCGAAGACTCAGGATGAGCTCAAAATCCTGCTCGACGCGTTCGTGATGGATAAGGCTGTTTACGAACTTGGCTATGAACTTAACAATCGACCCGACTGGCTATTTATTCCATTACTCAGTATTGGTCAGTTGCTCGGCCTTCAAAGTAGTAATATGCAAACCCTCGTCACCCCTCAGGCGGAGACCCATGACAGCCCTCGAGCATAGCCACGAGCTTTGCGGAGCGATGAAAGCGCGCCAGATCGATCAATGGCCGGATCGATGAGCAGCGGGACCATCTCTCGGTATAAGATTATGCGCCGTATTCACGAGCGACACGTGCGTAAACGCTTGCGGAAAATTTCCCAGCTGCCGCCGAAGCGCAGGATCGTATTCCTCGGACAGCAGGCCGACATCGTTACGTAAAGAGAGCAGCCGCTCAAAAAGATCCCGCGCTTCCTGGTAACGTCCGGCAAGCGCATAGTTGTCCGCCAGCCAGAATGTACACGGCAAGAACGCTCCTTCTCCCGGGGGCAAACCGTCGACTCCGGTCTCAGTCGGGTATCGGAGCACCAAGCCGCGGTACATCAACTCCCGCTCGATCGCATTGACGGTTGAGACCACGCGCGGATCCTTCGCGGGCAGAAATCCGACCAGCGGAATCATCAGCAAAGAGGCATCGAGCGACTTCGATCCGTAGTATTGGACGAAGGCGTTGCGCTCGACGTCAAAGCCGTGCGTGCAAACGTCGCGATGAATTTCGTCGCGCAGCGCCAGCCATTGGTCCAGCGGCCCATCACCATACTTTGCTCGAATATCCTTTACCGATCGATCCACTGCCACCCACGCCATCACCTTTGAATGCGTGAAATGGCGCCGCGGCCCGCGCACCTCCCAGATTCCATCGTCGGGCTCCTTCCAGCCTGATTCGAGGAAATCCATCAGCGCGCTCTGCAGCGCCCAGGCATCATCATTGCGTTCCAGCTTGTACTTGCGCGCGGCATGCAAGGTATCGATTACCTCTCCGTACACGTCGAGTTGGAACTGCTCGCTCGCGGCATTGCCGATGCGCACGGGAATACTCTTTTCATATCCAGTCAGCCAGGGAAGTTCTAATTCAGTGAGCATTCGCTCGCCCGCGACCCCATACATGATCTGAGTATCCTGCGGATGACCGGCTATTGCTCTCAATAGCCATTCGCGCCATTCGCGCGCCTCATCGGTATAGCCAGAAATGAGTAGTGCGTAGAGCGTGAAAGTGGAATCGCGAAGCCAGCAGAGACGATAGTCCCAATTGCGCGGACCGCCGAGGCTTTCGGGTAGCGAGGTGGTCGGCGCCGCGACGATACCGCCAGTCGGTCGGTACGTGAGCGCCTTCAGGGTGATCAGAGATCGCATGACGGGCTCGCGCCATTCGCCCTGGTATCCGCAGTGGCCGGCCCATTCACCCCACCGTTGCTCTGTCCTGGAAAGCATCTGCAGTTCATCGACGTGACCCGGCTCGTCCTCGTGCGAAGGGTAGCTCGTCAACCGGAACGCCACCGATTGACCTTCGCCGACGGTGAATTCACCGACCGTCGTATAGTCCTGGCTGCGCAAGGGAACCGCTGTTCGCAGCGCGATCGCGATCGGCCCCGAGACTGCGCTGATACCGTAATCGCGTTTTCGAACCCACGGGATCGTGCGCCCATAGTCGAAACGCAAAATGATTTCCGTTCGCATCGGCACCTGGCCGAGGACGCCCTTCACAATTCGAAACAGATCGACCTGGTCTGGCCGCTCCGCCACCGTCATAAAATCGACGACTATGACTACGCCGCTTTCCGTCTCGAACTCCGTTTCGAGTAGAAGCGTGTTGTCGCGATATCTGCGACGAACTTGCTTGACGCCGGACTTTGGCGCCAGGAGCCAGCGTCCGTTGTCGTTGTTGCCCAGCAGAGCCGCGAAGCACGCACCCGAATCAAACCGCGGCATGCATAGCCAGTCGATAGAACCCGTGCGGTCAACCAGTGCAGCCGTCCGAAGATTTCCGATCAGGGCATAGTCTTCGATCGGGCTGCTCACTCGTTTACTCCGGTTGAAGGCTCGCGATCTTTCGGTATCAGGATCGCGACAGAGACAGGCGGCAGATCGATGCTGGCCGCGTCGAGTCGAACTCCGGAGCGCGAAGCGAGTGAAATGCGCAATTCACGCGCATCCGCAACGGGCACGTATTGCGAAATCGGGGAGAGATTGCAGACTACCAGGGCCCTTCCGCGGCTTATGCACATCCACCGTTTCGGCTCATCGAAGGTAACCGCGTCGGGGTCGAGCTTGCCATTGTGGAAATCTGGCGAACATCGGCGAAGCCGAATCAGTTGTCGATACCATTCCAAAATCTCGCGATGTGTTCCGCGCTCCGGCTCATTCCAATCCAGTTTGGATCGCTCGAACGTATTTTGATCTTGCGGATCAGGAACCTCCGACGCGTTGGCGACGAAGTGCGCGAATTCCGCCTTGCGTCCTTTGCGCACCGACTCTGCCAGGTCCTTGTCCTGATGATCTGTGAAATACTGGAACGGACTCGACGCGTTCCACTCCTCGCCCTGGAACAACATCGGTACAAACGGCGCCGTCATCAGCACTGCTGCCGCGAGTTTCATTTGATCGATGGTCAGCAGGTGCCCGAGGCGCTCGCCCAACGCACGATTGCCGACCTGATCGTGATTCTGTAGAAACGCGATGAATCGATGCGCCGACAGTCCGACCACTGGCGCGCCGTGTCTTCTACGGCGAGTCTTTGAGAACGTGCCATCATAAACAAATCCGCGCGTGAGAGCTTTAGCCAGCTGCGCGATCGAGCCGAAGTCATCCAAGTAACCGTGATTTTCGCCCGTCAGTATCGTATGCAGCGCGTGATGAAAATCGTCGTTCCATTGCGCGTCAAGGCCGTAGCCGCCCGCTTCGCGCGGCGTGACGATTCGCGGCAGGTTGAGATCGCTTTCCGCGATCACCAGGAGATTGCGCCCGACCTCAGCTTCGAGATCCCGAACCTGAATGCCAATTTGCTCCAGGAAATGAATCGCGGAAGCGTCGAAGATCGCGTGGATCGCATCGAGCCGCAGGCCGTCGACGCGATAGTCGCGCAGCCACATCAACGCATTGTCGCAGAAATATTGCCGGACCTCTTCGCTGTCCCGGTCGTCGAGGTTGATGGCGTCGCCCCACGGCGTGCAATAGCGATCGGTAAAGTACGGGCCGAATTTGCCGAGATAACCGCCCTCCGGACCCAGGTGATTGTAAACGACGTCCAGAATGACGCCGAGATTATGTCCGTGCGCCGCATCGACGAATCGCTTCATCCCGTCGGGCCCGCCGTACGAATGATGCGGCGCGTATAGATCGACACCGTCGTAGCCCCATCCGCGCGTTCCTGAGAACTCAGCCACCGGCATCACTTCGACATGGGTGACGCCAAGATCCCGCAAATAGTCCAGGCGCTCGGCGGCGGCGTCAAACGTACCTGCGGCTGTGAACGCTCCAATGTGTAATTCGTAGATGAGCGCGGACGACAACGGCGCTTGGCGCCAGCGCGCGTGACGCCACTCGAATGCAGAATGATCCACGGGGCGCGACAATCCATGGACGCCATGCGGCTGAAAGGGTGAACGAGGGTCGGGCAAAGTCGGACCGCCGTCGAGGCTGAAGCCGTAGTCGGCGCGCGATTGTTCGGGACTCAAATCGACGCGCCACCATCCACGTTTCCCGGGACGCATCTCGACGCGCTCATTCGCGGTTACCAGCGCGACGCTCGATGCTGATGGCGCCCACACTGTTCGGCGATTCACGGCGATTTCCCATCGCGCGCGAGCAATGCAACCGGGAATCGCCGCATCAGGTCGGCGAGCCGCATCGGACCACCGTGCAATCGCTCGCCAGTCAGATGGTTGGTCCAATTGCCGCTCGGCAAATCGACTTCCGTGTCGCGCCAGTTGCCAGCCAGCTTCGTCACCAATCGCGGCGCGATCGCAATGACCGAGTCGCCGCGCATGAACGCGACGACATGGTCGCGACCAATTCCGCGCGCCTTAAGCGGCTCGATCCCCACCTGCGGGCCGAACCATTCGGGATGGCGCTTGCGGATTGCGAGCCCAGCGCGGATGAGCCACAGCTTCGGCATACCGTCGTCCATGTGCTCCATCACCTCCTCGGGTGTGGCGTTTTTAAGATCGGCGAGCAGGCGTCGTCGCAAATCGAAATCGGGAGTCCGGCGATTGTCAGGATCGACCAGGGTAAGATTCCATAGCTCCGTGCCCTGGTAGAAATCGGGCACGCCGGGTGCGGTAAGCTTCAGCAGCGTTTGCGCGAGCGAATTTATTCGCCCCCGATAGGTCAGCGATGCGACAAACTTGTTCAGCGACGCGATGAAGTTGGAATCGTCGTAGATGCCGTCGATGAATTTACGCACCGCATTCTCATAGGCGGGCGCCGGCGCGGTCCACGAGGTATGGATTTTCGCTTCGCGCGCGGCCTTTTCCGCATAGGCTTGCAGCCGCGACTTTTCGATCGGCCATGCGCCCGTCATCGCCTGGTAGAGATGATATTCGAAGTTTCGATCCGGCATTTCGCCGTCGCGATGGCGCGCATTTATCGCAGCCCATTCCCTGACCGCGCCGGCCCATCGCTCGGGTTGTTCAGAAAGCAGAAAAAGCCGCGCGCGCACATCTTCGCTGCGCTTGGTGTCGTGCGTCGACGTCGCCAGCATGGTGCGCGGCCAGTGCGAATGCATCCTGCGGCACCAGGCGATGAATCCCGCGGGCGTGACGCCGAAGCAATCCGGATCGCCGCCGACTTCGTTTAGCGCGAGCATCCGGTTGAAGGAGTAGAAAGCGTTGTCTTCGACGCCTTTCGCCATCACGGCCGCCGACACTTGCTGAAATCGCAGAGCCAGCTCGGCGCCGGTTTTTCCGCCGGTCTCGAGCATCAAGATCTCGCGCACAAAATCGAACAAGCGTGCGTCGAGATCGGGCCGATATGCCTTGGCCGCCTCGATCGCCGCCGAGATCCGGCATGCATCTTCAGGCGCAACCTCGTGTGGCTCGCGAACGTACGTGCGATAAACCTGCTGACACGCGAGCGCGGCCTGAATAACTTCTTGCGCTTCGTGTCGGGTGTAGTCGCGATGAAGGCGGTTGGCCTCGCAGAGATCAAGCAGCATCGCCGTCAGGGTATTGACCTCGCTGCCGAGCGTATCCCGCATCGCAAATTGCTTGCGCGCGCGAACCAGCGCGGCATAATCCGCCGACTCGCCGGTGAACTCGCGATAGAAATCCGTCAACGGCTGCTCACCGGCAGGATCGACAAACAATCGGCCTGCAACATTCAGGAAGTCGTAACCGGTGGTGCCCTCTATCGGCCACGACTCGCGCAGGCTCTCAGAGCCAAGAAGAATCTTCTCGGCCACGATCCAGGTATCGGGGCATACCGATCGCAAGCGCTGAAAGTACTCCAGCGGATCGCGGAGTCCGTCCGGATGATCGACTCGAAGTCCCGTCAGACGTCGCTGCGCAACCAACTTCCTGACCAGCTTGTGAGTCGCCTCGAACACTCGCTCGTTCTCGATCCTGATGCCGACCAGCGAGTTGACATCGAAAAAGCGCCGGTAACCGAGATCGCGCGAAGCCATTCGCCAGTATGCGACGCGATAGTTTTGCTGCTCGAGAAATTCGTGCAGCAAGTCAGGGTTGGCGTTCAACTGCGACACCACCTCGTCAATCGCGTTCGCCGCCGCCGCGTCTTCAATCGACAGCTTCGCCAACATGTCGGCCAGGTACAGCTGGTCGCGATGCCGCCGCGCTATGCTCTGGAGATCGGTTGCGGCCGGCGACGGCAATGCGTCGAAACCGTCTGCCAGGAAGGCCAGCGCGTCGCTCCCGCATCTCACTGACGCCGGCGCGAGAATCTGCCACAACGACCGCGGCGCCACCGGAAACGCCGCCTCACCGTTGCGCACCTCGAAATTTCCCGCAGTGCGAATGATCTTCAGCTTTCCCGCCTCGAGCAGAACCCCGTATTGATCGTCGAGCACCGGCATCAGGACTGAATTGTGGATGCGGCGTTCTGGCGGTTCCCAGTCGACGTCGAAGAACGCTGCGTAGGCGCTCGACGGTCCGTTCTGCAGCACATCCCACCACCAGGGATTCTCGGGCGCGATCGCCAT
>JBEKLS010000047.1:0-46597 GCA_050010075.1 Binatus sp. (SeqCode)
GGTATGAAAAGGCAACGCGTCGCGATAGTACGAAATCGCATGCGCATGAGAAGCCGGATCGGCAAACGCCCGCGCGTAATGCTCGACGTCGTCGGCACTCGCCCACGATCGAATCGGAGGGGGCATGTAGTCCCACGGCGACTCGGGGCGACCCGGCATCCTTGTGGCGCTCTTGCCTGTGATTACAGTCTCAATAAACGCGCGATGATATTTCTTGAAGAACTCTTCCGGATAAGGCTCTGCCTTGAACCAATATCCGTGCTGCGCGAGCGGCGGCCATACCGTGCACAGGGTATCGAGGAGCGCCAGCCGAGTTACTCGATGTGGCCAATCGATAGCCACCTTGAACGCGATGATGCCGCCCCAATCGTGCCCCACTACGGCTGAGCGTTCGATTCCGAGCGCGTCCATGAAATTGATCACGTCCTGCGCGAGCATCCGACGCGTTACTCGCGCTCCAGGTTTATCGGTCTGTCCGAAGCCGCGCATATCGGGAGCGAACACCGCGTAATGCTCGGAAAGCGCGCCGAGCTGATGCCTCCAGCTATACGAGGTCTCGGGAAATCCGTGAAGCAGGACGACGGGTTCGCCGGTTCCGCGCTGCATGTAATGCATGCGGATATCCGCCGTCTCGATGAGCTGTCCGGATGCCATCAGGTTCAGTACCGAGATCCGAGTTCCCTAAGTATCCGGCTCCGGCTATGCGGCCTGAGTCGACTGCGGCTGAGCCTTGGCGCTTCTGGCAAGCCGGCCTGGGCGCTCGCCCGTGTCCTTGCCGTCGCGCCTGGTAGCGACTCCGTTGACGAACGTGAAGTCATATCCCTCGGCATCCTGCAGATAACGCGCTCCGCCCGCCGGCAGATCGTTCACCATATGAGGCGTTGAGATGCGCAAGCGGTCGAAATCGATGACGTTCAAGTCCGCGCGTTTGCCCACTTCGAGCGTGCCGCGGTCGTGTAAGCCATACAGTCTGGCGGTATCGTTCGACTGCTTCTTCACCAGCATCTCGATGGGAAACTTCGGTCCTCGCCGCCGGTCCCGAGCCCAGTGCGTCAACAGGTACGTGCAGATCGATGCGTCGCAGATGAGTCGCGCGTGCGCCCCGCCGTCGGCTAGTCCTGGTACTGCGTTGGGGTTGCGCAGCATCCGCTCGATTCCACTGTGGTCGTTGCTGGCAAAGTTGGCGGCCAATCCAATCAGAACCGTTTTGCCGTCGCCTTCGGCCAGCAAATCGTACATGTAAGCGAGGGCGTCCATGCCGCGCGCTTGCGCCTGCGCTTTGATCGACTTGCTCTGCTCCGGCTCGTAGTCCAGCGGCATAGTTAGCGGATAGATGTAGGACACCATCTCTTGCAGGATTTTGGGGAACATGTCGCTGACTGAGGACGACGCGGGTACGTCCGGCTCGCTCAAAATAGCGGCGCGGACTTCGGGTTTGCGCATCTCGGCGGCACGCTCGGCCAGTGGCATATGCGCAAGCTTCTTGTAAGTCGGACGCGCTTGGTAGGCATGATAGCTTTGAAGGGAGGTCAACACTCCCCCGGGACGGCCGTTGAATTGCCCGTGAATAGGGATTCCGGCCGCGACAGCTTCGTCCTGCATTTTCATCAGTTCGAGGTATACGGTCGGCTGGCTATGCACCTGGATTAACGTAAACGTCACCGGCCGGCCCGATTCGACCGCAAACCGGCGCATCCATTGCATCTCTTGCAGTGGCGTAAAGCGATCGGGTTCGACGCCCGTTATATTTCCTATCGTGCCGGATGGGATCACCTCGAAAATTCCCCTTCCTGCCTTGCGCATCTCGCGAGCTATAGCGAGCAGCTCTTCCTCGGGCGCAAGCGTGCCTGGGACCGGCCGACCATCGACTGCCTGGTGTCCGTTTATGCGCGAGGATGAAAAGCCGATTGCGCCCGCCTCGAGCGCTTCGCGGACCAGTCGCGCCATCGTCGCAACTTCTTCCGATGTTCCCGGCTCGTTGTTCGCCCCGCGCTCGCCCATCACGTAACCGCGCAGCGCGCCATGAGGCACTTGCGCCGCGACATCGATAGCCAGCTTTCGTTTGGCGAGAACATTCAAGTACTCGGGGAAGCTTTCCCATCCCCACGTCATGCCTTCAGTGAGCGCGGAGCCGGGAATATCTTCGACGCCCTCCATCAACTCTATGAGCCACTTTTCGCTACCGGGACGAACGGGAGCGAAGCCAACACCGCAGTTGCCCATTACCACCGTCGTTACGCCGTGATCGGAGGAGGGTTTCATGTCGGTGTCCCAAGTCGCCTGACCGTCGTAATGCGTATGAATGTCCACGAAGCCGGGAGCGACCAGCCTGCCGTCCGCGTTAATGGTTTCGCGCGCTGTTCCTGCCACCGACTTGCCGATGGCCGCGATACGGCCGTCGCTGATAGCAACGTCGCCGTCGAATGGCTTGGCACCGGTTCCGTCCACGATGTGCGCGTTACGGATAAGAAGGTCGTACATATTTTCCTCCTGGCTTTTCCGAACCGGCGGGGCGCTCGGTTTGGTCGTGTTTCCCGTTAACAGCCGGTAGAGTTTGAGTTTTACTCAAACCAATAATCGTCCGAACGATGGTGAAAAGTCAAGGGTTCGCCGGACCGTGCACTATATTTTCAGGATCTCGCGCGCTTCGTCGGGTGCAGCTACCTGATGGCCCATCGCGCGGATGGTGGCCGAAGCGCGCTCGGCGACTTGCGGATTGGTGAGCATGCCCTGGTCGGCGTAGTGATGGTCCTCGAGTCCTATGCGCACATGGCCGCCCATGCTCACTATCAGCGGAATGTTGGGAAGGTTATCGCCGCCGAGTGTCGCGGCGAACCAGTTGATACGCACACCTTTGAACATCTCGAGGTAGGCTTCGAGGCTTTTTAGGTTCAGTGGCAATCCGAAAGGCAACTCCGGGCCGCCGAAATAAAACTTGATCAGCAGAGGCTCAATCAGCAGGCCCTGCTCGAGGAAGAGCAGCGTCGCGCGCGCATACGATGGATCGAACATCTGCACGGTCGGGCGCATCCCCAGTTCCCGGACCTTTTCGAGCTGACGGCGGGCAACGTCGAAGGGCACGCGATAAACCGAACCTTCGTTGCGAATACGTTTGGTGGCGGGATCATAGCTGATGAGATTCACTGAGCCGGGATCGCAGTACAGCAAGTCGGGGTTATCGGGATCGCCCTTGCGCATCGCCATGAAATCCGCGCCGGGCCACATCATCACTTTGGATTTGGCGCGCGCGCGGCGATAAGTGTCGGTGTATGACTCGCCGTGTTCGTACACGAACTTCCCCGTCTCAGGATCGCGGGCGTGGAAATGGACGATGGCCGCTCCCGCCTCGCAGGTAGCGATCGCGTCGTCGGCTATCTCCTGCGAGCTATACGCGATGTTGGGATTGAGTGTCTTTTTGGCGACTGCGCCGTTGATCGCGGCTTCGATGATAACCTTGCGCATAGATACTCCTGCCGGCTGGTCGCATCCTCGCGGCTTATCGTTCGAGGATCGTCATGAAGCAGACCGCGCCGGCGCCGATCATCTGGATCGCCCCGAGCTTCGCATTTGGGACCTGTCGCGCGCCAGCCTCGCCGCGAAGCTGGAGCACGGTTTCCCAGGTTTGCGCGAGTCCGGTGGGGCCGAGCGGATGCCCGCGCGAGATCAAACCGCCGTCGGTGTTGACGGGAATCCTGCCACCGGGACCGACGTCGCCGTCCATCACGAGTTTGTCGGCCTCGCCAGGTTTGCATAGGCCTAGCGCTTCGTAATACTCGAGTTCCTCGTTCGCGGTCGCGTCATGCAACTGCACGAGGTCGAAATCCTCGGGGCCGCATCCCGCTTTCTCGTAGGCCTCCTTTGCGGTGAGCTGCGTCAGCAGGTCCATCGTCCATGGACCGTCGCCCCACACTTCGCCTTTCATCACCGAGGTCTTGACGCGCACAAGAGGATGGCGGCCCAGGCGTTTTGCGATAGCCGGGGTCGTGACGATCGCAGCGGCGCCGCCGTCACCCGAGGGACAGCACATATATAATGTGAGCGGGTCGGCTATCATGCGTCCCGCCATGACCTCCTCGAGCGTCGCCTCCTTCTGAAACTGGGCGTATGGGTTGCGCGCGCCGTACCAATGGCTCTTGACCGCGATTCGGCCGAAGACCTCGGGCCTGGTGCCGTACTTATGCATCCGGCGCTGTGCGACCAGCGCGAAGATCGTCATAGCATTGGTCTGCGCGCCAGCTTGCATCTTCGCCATCGCGCCTTTGCTGAGCGGAGTCGTCATCTGCCGGCCGATCTGGCCGGTACCCATAGCCATCGCAATATCGCAGCGTTCTTCGGCGACCGCGTGATAGGCCTGGCGAAAGGCCGACGAGCCACTGGCCGAGGCGTTATCGACGTTGACGATAGCAACGCCGGTAAGACCTAGCTCCTGTCCTATCTGATTGCCGACGAAGCCGCCGATCCCGCATGCACCGCAATAGGCTTTCTGGATCTCGGGCCACGTGAGTCCCGCGTCGACGAGCGCATCTTGCACGGCTTCGACGCCATGATCGATGTAAGTCTTGTCGTCGTAGCGCCCGAAGCGCGCCATGCCGACGCCGGCAACTACCACCTCACGCATTCGCCTTCTCCCTGACGCGGAAACCGTAGGTGGTTCCTGTTTGGCCGTCCGGAAATCGCAGTTCGTATGGTACCAGTTCGACTGGTGCTCCTATCCGGGGCGGATAGTTGACGTCTCCGGCAACATAGCCTTGCACATATGCGCCGTCGGGAAACTGCGCCTGTCCGACAAGCTTGTGATTCGCGGCCGAGGTGCTGGTGCGATCAGTAGTAACTGAATAGAGAGTAGCGTTAGGACCTAGCATAGCTTGTTCGAGATCGGTCGATGAACACTTCTTGCAGGCGGTGGTGCGCGGGAAAGCATGGGTACCGCAACTGCGGCATCGCTGGCCGATAAGTCTCAACCTGCCGTCGTCAAGTAGATGTATCCAGGCCGGGACCATGAAGTTTTGGCTCATAGGTACTTCTTTTGCCTACTTTTTTGAAAAAATATTCTGGTAGGCGGGATTGCTCTTCATCGCGGACTCGCGCGCCTCGGCCATCTCGGCCGGGGACGCCATCGTCATGATAGTTCTGCGCTCAAAGGCCAGGCCCGAGGCGAGATCCATGTCCAATGCTCGGGTGACGAGCAGCTTGGCGGTGGATAAGGCGTAGCGTGCGCGCGGGATGAGCTGCTCGCGCGCGAACGTCTCAGCCCGTGCCATCAGATCTTTCTGCGGACAAATGGCAGTCACAAGCCCAATTGCCAAAGCTTCCTGCGCACCGAGATGTCTGCCAGTGAAAATGAGCTCCTTGGCTTTCGCCAGACCGACGATTCGTGGCAGCCGCTGAGTGCCACCACCGGCAGGCAGTGCGCCAAAGAGAATCTCGGGCACACCGATCTTCGCCTCCTCGGCCATGAAGCGAAAATCGCAGGCGATAGCCAGCTCGCATCCACCCCCCATCGCCGCGCCGTTGATTACCGCGATGACGGGCTTGGGAAAATCTTCGAAATGAGTGAGCGCGTCGCGACCAAACGCCGGCATATTTTTCGCGGTCTCGGGAGTCGCCTCGCGCAGATCGGCGCCGCCGCAGAAGTGTCGCTCACCCGCGCCGGTCAGCAGCACGACGCGCGTGTCGCGATCGGTCTCGAGAAAGTCCAGAACCTCGTTGAACTCCTGCATCAGTTTGCGATTGAGCGTATTGGCAGACTTGGGCCGGTTGATTGTCAAACGGGCCAATCCCTCCTTGCGCTCGAGAATCAGCGTCTCGAAGTCCGGCATGATCTTCCTCCAAGGTGGTCTCCGCGAATTGCGGCGAGCCGGTTAGCGGCGTTCTGTCCAGTGCAGATTCAGAAGTAACTAGTGACTCGACGCGCCCGATGGATCCGATCCGTAGCTGTGATCGCTCACAATCATTCCGTCGGAGTTGAAGGTCAGGAACACGCAAGCTTTGGTCCGTTTGTCGCCCCAGATCGCATCAGCTTCGACAGCGACGGTATCGCCCGAGGCTAATATTTTGGTGATCTCCATCCTTCGCGTACCGTCGAAGGCAAGCATCGCGTGCTCGATCGCGCGTAGCGCCTCGCGGCCGCGCATCTTGTAACCGGTCAGCATGTTGATCACTTCGCAATCCTCGGCGTAACACTCGTCGATCATCCGGTCGACAGCGTTGTTCCAGGTCTGCTGCCAGTGTTTCACCCGTTCGATATTGCGGCGTTCGATGTCGGTCATTTGCGGCTCCTTTGCGGGAAATTTGAGAACTACTCAAGAGAGTTGTGGATGTCAAGGTCCGGTCGCTTGACAAAAGCCGCTAATTTCCTGAGATTGATGCCTTGATAAAAACTCAAATGAAGAGCGCCATCGTGCCTCTGCAGCCGATCGTGATTGGCGGAAGCCTGGCAGGGATGTGCGCTGCGAGCGTGCTCGCGAGGACTTGCGACGAGGTTGTCGTCATCGACCGCGACTCTTATCCGGACAGCGCGCTCGAGCGCGGCGGCGTCCCTCAAAGCCGGCATCCGCACGTTCTGTTGCAGCGGGGGCGGATCGAGCTGGAAGGCCTGTTCCCGGGATTCGTCGACCGTATCCACGCACTCGGCGGTCTCGAAATGGAGATGGGATACGAGTGCGCGACGCTGCGCGGCGGAGTGTGGGCGCGGCGCACGCGCGACCGAAATCCGATGCTGTGCGCGAGCCGGGTCTTGATCGAAGCGGTGGTGCGCGAGCTGCTGCGAAAGACCGGCAAAGTGCGATTGATCGAGCGTGCGAATACAGTAGGGCTCGAAATTGCTCGCGGAGATCGGCTGCGGGTGACCGGCGTGAAGGTACGGCCTCTCGATGGCGGCGCCGACGCGACCATCCCGGCGAATCTGGTGGTCGATGCGAGCGGGCGGACCACCAGGATTCCGTCGTGGCTGCGCGAGGCTGGGCTCCCTGAACCCGAAGTGACGATAGTCGAACCGCACAGCGGCTACGCGACGCGCTGGTACCGGGCCGAGCCGAGCCGCCGTCCGCGGGAGTGGTGGTGGAAGTCGATCGTCGTCGATACACCCGAGGAAGAAATCGCGACCACGGGGCTGTTCCCGGTCGAGGACAACAAGTTCACGGTCACGATGGCGGGCGTGGGCGGGAAGTATCCGCCAAGCGAGGCGGTGAGCTTCACGCAGAAACTTGCAAAACTTCGGTCGCCGATCATCGCGGAGGAAGTCGCGCTGGCGGAGCCGATCTCGCCGGTTTACTCGTACCGCAACATGGCCAACCGCTGGCGCCGATACGACAAGTGGAAGGGCGCGCTCAGCGGGTTCGTCGCGCTCGGAGATTCCACCTGCGCTTTCAATCCGGTGTATGGACAGGGGATGACGAGCTGTGCGGTTGGAGCGTTGATACTCGGTGAGATGATCGAGAAATACGGCGCTGAGGATCCGGAACTACCCCGAAAATTTTTTTCCGCGCAGGCGGCGTTCCAGTCGGCACCGTGGGGACTCGCTACCGGCGCGGATTTTCGATTCTCCACGACCGACGGGGAACGACCGGTGCTCAGCCGGCTGCTTGCTCCCGTGTTCGGAAGGCTGTGGGAAATTCAGCGCCACGACGACGTACTGCGCGATCGGATCATCGACGTGATCAACATGGTGCAGCCGCCGTCCGCGCTGTTCACGCCGTCGAGTCTTGCTCGAATCGCGCTCGCGATGACAAAGGCCAGGACGCGAGGTAATTCCAGTAGTGGCGTATCAGCTCCGATTCCGCCGACGAAGGATCTTGCCGCCGCGTAGCTCTGAAGCTCCTAGAGCGGACGTCCCAGCATCCCGGTGTGAGCGGTAGCGCCGCCGTCGGCAACGACGATGCTGCCGGTCATTAGGGACGAATCGTCGCTGGCGAGGAATAGCACCACCTTGGCGATCTCCTCAGGCTTACCGAGCCGACCCAT
Organism: Binatus sp. (SeqCode); assembly: GCA_050010075.1. GTDB lineage: Bacteria > Desulfobacterota > Binatia > Binatales > Binataceae > Binatus. The sequence goes on from JBEKLS010000047.1 coordinate 7,963, forward strand.
CGGATGATGCTCGGCGGCTTCGCTCATCGCGGCCTCGGGATCGGGCGCGGCCCTGAACGCGTTGAGGACCGGTGGCGTCGCGATACCGCCAGGACAAACTGCGTTGACGCGGATATTCTTGCGAGCGTATTCGATCGCCGCGGTCCGCGTGAGATTTATAACTCCTGCTTTGGCCGCATTGTAGGCGCCAAGGCCATAGTCGCCGAACAGGCCGGAAATCGAGGCCGTGTTGACGATGACGCCGCCGCCTTGCTTGACCATCTGAGGCAGCGAAAAGCGAAGGCCATAAAAGACGCCGGATAGTGTCACAGAGATTGTACTGAGCCATCCTTCAACCGGAATCTCGCCGACCGGTCCGAAGCAGGTGGCGAACGCATTGTTGTGAAGTACGTCAAGGCGGCCGAACCTCTCGACCGCAAACTTCACGAGTCCCTCCACCTGTGCCGGCAGGCGAACATCAGTTTTCCGGAAGACCGCCGAACTCCCTATTTCGTCGGCTACCCGGCGTCCCCCCGCTTCGTCCACATCGGCGATGATCACCTGTGCGCCCTCGGACGCGAAGAGACGAGCGGTCGCCGCCCCAATTCCTGAAGATGATCCTGTTATCGCGGCAATTCTGTTATCAAGTTTTCCCATGATTGTATCGCCCCAGGCATGGAGCAGTTCGGTCTCAAAAAGTGCCCGCGGGTCGCGGAGAGTCGGGGTACTCAACCGCGACTCGCGGGTGGGACGCGGCTAGGGGACAGAGTTCCAGCCGCGCTCAGGGGCCTGTCTGTTGTCGGATACGGCGCTCACAGTTTTCTAGAGGCTCTGGTACAACGCGTTGATGAGTGCCGTGGCCCGTTGATCGATCAGTATGCCTGCATTCATCTGATTCATGATGTAACCGAAACCGATCTTCGCGTCGGGATCGGCAAAGCCAAGTGATCCGCCGGCGCCGGGGTGGCCGAACGAGCGCGCTCCAGGACCCATCGAGGCGCTCGGCAGCGACATCATAAAGCCGAGAGAAAATCGGGTTGGGATCAGGAGCACTGCATCGGGCCCGGATGATTGCTCCTCGGAGAACCGGCGTATCGCTTCGGGCGCGATCACGCGAACTCCGCCGATCTCACCACCTCTCGACAACGCACCGTACACCTGCGCCAAAGCGCGCGCGGTACCATGCCCATTCGCAGCAGGAAGTTGCGCGCGGCGCCAAGCCTTGGAGTTGGAGACGCCGGGGGCCGATACGCTCGGAGGGTTGGCAAGCGTTTTGGCGGTCACCGAGTCCGGGTTGGCGGACATCAGCGCGGCCAACGGATTCGGCGCACCCGGAGGCGGCGGCTGCGCGGCGATAATCTCGGCCACCCTGTCTTCGTCGCGTTCGCTCAGGCCTATCTGAAAATCGGCGCTAAGCGGTGCGATGAGTTTGGTCCTAAGGTAGTCACGCGGCGATTCGCCGGTAATGCGTCGAATCAGTTCGCCCACGAGAAATCCGAAGGTCATCGCGTGATAGCCGTGCTTTTCCCCCGGCTTCCACCAAGGCTGCTGTTCTGCGAGTGCTGAGCACATGACGTCCCAGTCGAATAAAGCCTCCGCTGGCAGCGGCTTGCTGATAGCAGGCAACCCGGCGCGATGACTCAGGAGATAACGCACGGGAAGATCTTTTTTTCCGGCCTGTGCGAATTCAGGCCAGTACCTGGCTACCGGTGCATCGAGATCCAGCTTTCCACTGGCGACCAGCTGATGAGCGCAGACCGCCATCAAGCCTTTGGTCGTCGAATAGACATTGACGAGGGTGTCCCTGGTCCATGGCCGGGTGCGCTTTTCGTCCCGATGACCGCCCCAGAGATCGACTACCCGACGGCCGTCGACCACGATGGCGACCGCAGCGCCAACCTCGCCGCGGTTGTCGAAATTCTCCGCAAACGCGTCTCGAACCCGGGAGAACCCGGAATCGCACTCTCCTTCGATCCTTGCACCCATCGGCGACTCCTTGACGCTCAGCGTCCCAGCGGCAGCGCCTTACGACAGGTTTGAGTAATACTCAAACTGTCAGTAAAAAGTCAAGCAAACGAGGAAGTGCTTCCTGCAATGAAATGAAGTTCCACGGGCGAATGCATGTGACTCGCTGAGTTACATTCAAGCGATCGTGCGAGAAACGGCGCGCGGCCGCAATCCGTCGATCCGGCCGGACTATCGTTTAAAGGTCAGAACCGCGTTGAGGGCTACGCGATCAGCCTCTTCAGACCTGGTTTCTTGCGGAGAGCGCTTGGTGGCATCGCGGCCGAGCCACCGTGCCGTATATTCGCGAGATCGAAGAGTGAACGCCTGAAAAGTCTCCGCGCTCGACTGTCATCCAGGGTCCCATCATATTGAGAGTTCGTCAGCAGTCCCATCCAGATCGCAGCGGCGATTTCCGCGGCATCCCTGGCCGATACTCCGGGCTGCCTCGGGACTTGCTCAAAGAGATCGGTCAGATAAGCCATCATTTCGCGATTGTAATAGTTGAGCTTTTCTCGAATAGCGGACCGATGCATAGACAACGCGACGAGTTCCAGAATGACGCCGAGTTCCGATCGCTGACTGAAGATGCTGCGTACGAATACGTGATCCACCAGGACGTGGATGCGTTCTTCCGGGGGCTCGCCGCGAGAGGCAGTGACTTCCGCCAGGGTCTGGTCGACTATCTCGTCGCAAACCTCCTTCAGCGCTGCCTCTTTGCTCGCAAAGTAGTAGAGGTAGTGGCTTACCGAAATGCCAGCAGCCCTGGCCAGATCGGTTAGACGGGTTTCGGCATATCCTTTCGTCAACATGCATCGCCGCAGCGCGGCGACAATGGCCTTCCGCCGATCTTTGAGTTTCGCTGCCTCCGACTCATGCGCGAGGTTAGCCCCTTTTTGAACTGTTCGCGATCTCCTTTTGATCATTGGTCAATTAAATCGTGAGAGTCATCGGGTTTCAAGCCCCTCATCTCCAGCGCGTCGCGTAAGGAGACAGGCAGACTACCACTGGGCGCAGGGAACATTAGGTGCCCTGGTCGCAAACTGAAGCGAATATGATGTGACCGATACGAACGGAAAACGAACCTGTCAGTCCTAATTGTGGGTAGTGTCCGGCACCGGGCCTGACAGTTCGGGCGTTTGGAATTTCAGCAACTCGACACTCTCGATAGGATCGCCCTGGAAGCCATCCTTTGTTGCCAGCGACTTCACCAATCCGACGCCCCGAGCGTACCATTCGCGATAGTTCAGAAGCATAGGTTGCTCGTAGGCGCCGCCCGAGAAACGCGCCTGTGTCTCGATTCTCAAACAGTCCTTGAAGTGGCCGGCCTGAGTCACAACCTCCTGGGACTCCGCGAAGCTTCGATGTGATTGCGAGATCGTGGGAGCTTTCGGCATACCGCCATAAGGTTCTATCGGCCCATTCCAGGACTCGCTCGGCTGCATATTGATTGGAAGGAACTGGTGTTCGATCGAAAGAGTGAACGGGGGAAACTCGATCTGCTCCCCAACATACTCGAGGCCACTCAGACGGTTGAGGTATCCCTGATTGGAATAATAGAGCACCGGCCGGACTCCACCTCGTTCGATTTCGTAATTTTCATCCACGACCTGGCAGTTTCGCTTCAACTTGTCGATGAATCGTTCTCCTAATGCTCGATCTGTGATGAGGTAGTTCTGCTGTTGGCTTTGGCTTTTCACCAAATAGGTCCAGGTCGAACCTGGCTCCAAAGGAAAAAACGCAAGCTGCTTGACGGGCATTGCCCAATAGAAGAGCAAGTCTGCAATTACTCCCACCAGAAGGGCCAGAATCAGGATCGACGATATGATGTAACTCTTCCTCATTCGCCCCAGATCTCTGACTAGACTTCGCCGCTTCTCCGCGAGACCAACCGCACGGCTCCCTTTCTATTGCTGTTGTATAGATTTGATATAGTCCGTAATTCTCTTTATCTCCAGATCTACTTGATACTGGGACTTGCGAACACTCCCGCCTCCGCCATGCTGGGGCGGATTGGCAAACACGAGGGCATAAATCGGCATTTCGCGGGTACCGTGCGACTTTATCAAGCTCCTGCCGCTAATGGAGTCGAAGACCTTCTTATAGGGAAACTTTCCATTGTTATTTTTCGAAAGCAGCGTTAGATCGCCCGGGGGCGTCTTGAGCTGCGTGGCAACCGGTCCATCGCCTTTCCCCCCAGTTCCGTGACATTGCGCACAAAACTTCCGATACTCATCGCCGCCAGATACCACTTTTCCACCCGGGGTGAGCGTCTCCGTGTTGTCCTGTGCGCGAACCATAGCCGGGAGCAGGGCCGCAACCAGCAATGTCAGCGCAAGCGCGCAATAGTGTCGTCGGTAGATTGAGCCTTTTGACATTTTTAGAAGCCTCTTAACTCTTTTTTTGCCGTATCTCCCTTGTCAATTCCAAAAGCACTCGTCATCTACAGCATGTCGAAGTTGTATTGCAGTTGGACGAAGATACTCGATCCTCCCTTGAGTGAACCTCCCGACGAGAACGCATACTTATCGTTTCCCAGAATGTATACCGTGCCGATCTTGGCGAAGTACTTGTTGGTCCACGGTGGCGTCAGAACAACGGATGGCGTGAGCAGGAAGGTCTGGCCATCGGGATTGTAAATTGAGGTCCAGGTAGGAGCTATAGCTCCCCAGTAAAAGGAGGTACCCACGTTCGCGAGAACGTTAACCTCGTGCTTATGGGCCTTGGTTAACACTCCCTGTGACTCGAGATACTTGTCGCTCGCGTCGAGAATCGTGATCTCCTGCATCTCGAAGTTTCCCGTTAGCGAACCAGTCGATGTAAGCCAGGGGGCGTAAATCTGATCCAGGTCCAATGCCACCAGCGTATTAAGGGTGTCGGAGTTAACTATTCCGGTAGTGTTGGCTTTGGCCGAAGTCGGAAATGCGTCGTGGTTCTTATAGAAAAACTCGGTGCGCAAAACCATCGGCAACTCATTCGCGAGCCATATCGGCAGGGGTAGAGGACGATTAAGGGTGCCTCCAAAACTCTCGTAATGAACATACTTTTCGGTCATTCTTTGAACGCCCGGACCTAATACCGGTCCAATATATAAATTTGGCGTGTAGTCAAAACTGCGCCAGTAGAACGCTGTGACTTCGGTGCCGCCTTTTATCAGCGTGTGCAGTCTTAGACCTATCTGAGAATTTGCAAAAGTCGCCCGCGGTATAGCCCACTGAACATCGGGCGCATTGCCTCCATCGATCACGTAGCTAAATGGTGGTTGCAGAGCGGAGCCGGGGCCTAGGCAGACTGACTCGCCAGGTCTGCATCGATTGTCTGTGCCACCCGCGACTCGAGACTGTGCAGGAATTGGTAGAACATCGACCCTGCCGGCGACGGCGTCTTGCCCGTCGAATCTGTCGTCCGGATAGTCGACATGGTTCCACATATCATCGAAGCCTGGTGCGTAGACCATTTCCAGGAAATTCGAACCGAAATAGCCGGCGGCCGGAAGGTTCAAGATCGGATGGAGCATGTAGATAGGCAAATGCGACGCTTCAAGGTTATTGAAACCGAACGCATAGCTGACATCCTGCGGATTTATCTGATCGCCGACGCGAAATGCCAGCGACTCTCCCCATTCAACGATTTGTTTTCCGATGAAAACATTCAGCGGGCCTTCGCTGACCTTTAGCCAGAGATCGCGAAAATCGTATTCGTTGTAAAAGTCACTGAGATTTCCCGAGCCCATCTTGGCGCCGTTTTCGAAGGGATAATTCGGCTCATATACTCCCCAGAAGCGCGCAAAGAACTGGAGATGATCTCCGAAACTTTCATTGAGGTCGAGCTGGCCCAGTTGCCGCAAAGATTCAATTGAATTCAGATCGTGGTGCGGCCACCATTTGGTCCCTTCGGTGTTATAGAAGAGCCCGTAGTTGCTCTGAATATAGCCGGAGAGGTGGAGATTGTCCTTCAGCTCGGAAAGGACACTGGGCGTTGGCTCTGCCGGTTCCGCAGGCTGCACATCAGCTAGAAGGTTCGATGCGTTTACAGGGACGGCATCAAACAGATCGTCCGCAGCGGCATATCCGCCGCCGCAGGTCACCAGGAATATTGCGGCTGCGGCGAGAGCGACGAAAATCCCGCCGGTGCGAGTGCGCCTAAGCCGGTCCCGAGCCCCCAACATAAGACTTCTGCGACGCGCCGAGAGACTGAAATACATCTTGTGCCCCGAGTGCATCATGCATTCCTCCTGCCGAACAGGTTCCGCTCTGCGTTTTTCTCATCCTGATTTGAGCCGCTAGTCGATCTCGCACATCGCTCGCAACTTCTTGTTTGGCCGGACTGATGCCTACTTGATTCGCCGAGACTCGCCACGTTTCGTCGGTTCTTTGCAGCCGAACCATGGTGCCACCAAGACCGACGGCGATACCTGTGTCTCCGGAAAAACCGATGTCGGTTATATCGGCCGCTACTCCGGTTGGAACCCTTGAGGTCTTGCCGTCGTCCAGGTCGACGAGGAAACCCTCGCTACCTGCGATCCAGAATTTGGTCGCCGCTGAGCCTTGGTTGGCAACAGCGGCATAGACTTGTCCTGACTCATTGATTGGAAGCGACGCCCATGACTGACCGCTATTTCGGGTCTCCTGAATTGCGGGGCCCAGGGCGGCTATTATGCCATCCCCCGAGGGATTGAACGCGACGGCGAAGTTGGGAGGTTCGGTAAAAATGCGCTTCCCGCCCGATTGTACCTGCCAGTGCTTGCCGTTGTCGGAGGAGGAAACAACAGTTCTGTATTCGCCCACTGCCCAGGCGCTACCCTGCGGACTGAAGGCCACATCAAAGAAAGTAAAATCCATGAAGTGATTGACCGTCCAGGTCGAACCTCCGTTCTCCGTGCACAACAAAGTGCCATTCGCGCCAACCGCGCACGCCGCGTCGGGGTTCATCACCGCTACCTTGAAGAGCGAGTCCTTAACCGGCGACTGTATCTTTGCCCAGGTTCCTCCTCCGTCTTTCGTTCGGAAGATGGTTCCACCTTCGCCGACAATCCATCCGACTTCTCCGCCCGGTGCGAATCGAACGCTGTACAGATCATATAGTTGCACTGGATCGCCCAGTTGCTTGCGCTTCCAGCTCTTTCCATCGTTATGAGACTCTATGAGCGTCCCCTTTGCGCCTACTACAAAGGCAGTTCCCGTGGTGCCAAAAGCGACGCCGAAAAGAGAATCCCATTGACCGGCAACAGCGGAGTCTGCGTTGTCTCCGGCGATGACCGCAGATCCGGCAAGGATATACGATACGAAGAGAATCGCGGCGCTGGCCGACACCACCAAGGCCCTTAGAGAGCCAGCGACTCTGCCCTTGTATCGTCTTTCCCGGCGCAATTTTGACTACCGCTCAAATTTGAGAAATGCTAAAAGGCGGGACTATCAAGAACGTGTTAAGTTTGTCAAGCGCCGGTTCCAGTTGCCCCCGAAAATTTGAGCTTAGTCTCAAGAATGGACTGGACGCTCTCACACGACCAAAGCGAAGTTCGCCGATTCTTGATTGGATTACAGCGGCTCGTTCAAAGCTCTGATGCGGTGGCTGAACCCGTTGAGGGAGAAGGCTTAGCGCATTGCCGCTCCGTATCAGCGAAGTTGACACTGTTCGGAGTCCATGCTTGACAACTTCGTTTCTTTTTGAGTAAGTCTCAATCCGGAATTTCGTAGAGTCGTTGACGGATAGCTTCGCTTGTCTTATTTACGGTGGGGCAGTCATGAGGAACGCGCGCAGGCGCTTAAAGATTTTCGCGGAGGTCGCGACCTTCATGCTAAAACTTCCGAACAAATTCGGTTTGCTTTTGGTCATCGTGCTGGCAGTCTTGAGCATGACCGCGCGCACCGCGCGAGCTCAGGAGTTCAAGGTCTGGACTGACGCCGATTTCGCGGATTTGGGTAAGCAGTGCACCGAGCCGCTGCCGGTTGGGACCGTAATCAACGCCAAGAACTGGCAGAAGTATGAGTGCTATTTCCCGATCTTCTGGCGTACGGTGTTTGCCGGCGACCATTACTACAAATGGCCGGACGCGCCAGGTTTCGATATTGAAGTAGGACCGATCCACGACGTCCCTCCGCCCAAGGCCTTTATCGCGGCAACTGAGAAGTATGCTGGCCAGACGCAACTTGTGCAGACCAACCTTGCGCCGGGCTCCTGGGACGTGGCGAACTATCATGGTGGGTATCCGTTTCCGAATCCAACGGAGCCCAACAAGGCCTACAAGATTCTCTACAATTCGTGGTTTAGCTATCGGCCTGCGGTCGTGAACGAGCGGTCGTTTTCCCTTGCCATTGATAAGTACAAAAATGAAACCACCAGTAGCTACAATATTGTCATCAATCAGCTGAACTACAATGTCGATCCCGGGGTGCCGGAAACCAATCCGGTGATGCCGGATTACCTCAATGCCACCTACATCGAGCTGCAGTCACCGGAACAATCCCGATACATTACCAGCCTGAACCTGAAGCATAAGGACCCTGCCGACTTTCCTGACTTGTACACCTTTATCCCGGCATTGCGCCGGGTTTTGCGGCTCTCGGCAGCGGCTGTATGCGCCGATATCCAGGGTAGCGACGTGGACAATGACGATGCCTGTCCTAACCTTGGTGTTTGTCCGCAGATTCCTATCTTCAAAGTGGAGTTGCTTGGAGAGAGAAAATTTCTTGCCAATATAGGCATGAGTCATGACTCTGTGTCGCCCCCGGATGGCAAGTTTGTCGGCTACAATCCACTATATTGGCACGATACCGCAGCAGACTTGGAACTGAGCAATGGCATCGTTCTTCCAAAGCGCGAGGCTGGCAAGTGGGAGGTTCGCGACGTTTATGTAATACGGTGGCAACGCCTCCCCGAATTTCAGGCGGGCTACTGCTTCGGTTCACGGATAAGTTACATCGACAAGCAAAATTTCAATTCTCTTGGCGCCGACAATTTCGATATGCAGCAGAAGTTCTACAAAGCTGCGGTCGGCGACTACCAGGTCATAGAGTCTCCAGCTGGAGGACCATACTTCAGTGCCGATGCCAACTTGAGCTATACAATCGATTTCCAGAACTTCCACGCATCGAATGGCGGTGAATTTTATCCCAAGTTCAACGCGGACGCAGGCAAGTTTCAGGACACGACAAGGTACGCCACTCCAGCTGGTCTGCAACAGGTGATGCAGTAGAAGGCGGTCCTATGTCCTATGATGCCCTGGATACAAGGAATTATGCCAGGGCGTTAACACCCGGCCGCGAGGGACGCACCAAGACTCTTTGACGGTGCGTCTCTCCGTCCGTTCGCGAAGTTTCAGCCAGTAATTCGATCTCCATGACAAACATACCCAAGCAAGAAGAGAGGTGGCGCGACTCACTGAAGCTCCGCCTGCCGCCATCAGCCAGGGAGCTCGCGATTCAAGGACGTTCGGGCGACATGGGCGGAATCGGTGCGCTGATACTGCGATTTCGCTTGTCGATCGGACTATTGCTCGTCGGCATTACTCTGGTCATGGCTTATGGTGTGTCGCGAGTGAAGTTCGCTACCAGCTTCGTTGACTTTTTTCCTGCCGGCAATCCGAACACAGTGTTGTACGAAAAATATCGACAGGATTTCGGGGGCGCACAGAGTCTGGTCATCGCTATTCGTGTAAAGAAAGGCGACATCTTTAATTTCGCGACGCTCAAGAAAGTTCAGGAGATCAATCGCGCGGTGGACGCGCTGTCGGGTGTCGATCACGTTTCAGTTCAATCGCTGGCCTCCTTTCGAGTCGCCTACGTCGAACCTGTTCCCGGCGGACTTCTTGGGAAGCCGTATATGTATCCGAATCTCCCGAAGAATGATGCCGAGTTGGCTACCCTAAAGAGGATGGTCCAAGTTCATAAGGCGGCTCTGACATCGCTCGTCAGCCGTGACAACCGAACGACCATAGTGTTCGCAACCTTCAACGAACAAGTGCTGGATTATCGGGCCCTGTTCGACGCGGTGCGGGCCCTAGTGAGCCGCGAAACTGATGCGGATCATGAAATCTACGTGGGTGGCGAGCCTATGGTACGAGGCTACGGCTACCACTATCTGCCGCAGATTACCGCGTGCTTCGTCATAGCCATTCTGGCGATGATCGTCCTCCTGTACTTCAGCTTGGGCCATCGAAGCCGTTGGTGGGCGCCGATAATAACAGGTAGCCTCTCGGCCGTTTGGGGTCTCGGGTTCGTGGGCTGGATGGGCTACAACTTCGATCCGGTCATGCTGGTCATCCCATTCATCTTGACCGCGAGAGACTTGAGCCACGGTATTCAGTGGCAGGGTCGCTACTACAACGAATTGGACAGTTCTCACGATAAGTATGCTGCGATCATATTGACCACCAATTATATGTTGCCTCCGGGCTTTCTCTCGATCATCGCGGATATTGGCGGAATCATCTTCGTGTCTTTGGGCGGTATTCCCGTTTTGCATCATATAGGTCTCGCCGGTGCCGTGTGGCTGGCTTCCAGTCTGACGATGGTATTCGTCTTCGAACCCGTGTTCTTGAGTTTCTCACCGGTACCGAGAATCAAAGGCAAGAGTTTCGGCGAAAGGCTGGGGGAACTTGTCCCATCTTTCTTTACGAGAGCTCTCGATTGGTTCATTCACATTCCGGTTACGCCGGGTAAAGTCCGAACGGGATTGTTGGTCGCGGCCGGCGCTTTCATCCTATGGGGGGTTTCGGCGGGCCAGCGGTCGAAGATCGGCTACTCAACGCCGGGAACTCCCCTGTATGCTCCACATGCTAAAGTCAATCAGGACCTCGAAGCTATCGCTCAGGACTTCCCACTCGATGAAGGCTGGGTGGTAGTTACGGCGCCGCGTTATCCCAGCGAGCAAAGTATGGTCGGTCCTCCAAACCTTCGAGCCATGGATGATCTAAGGACCTTCTTGTTGTCGAGAGATTCGCGAGTGGTAGACGTAGTATCTGCATCTTCGACGATCATCAAACCGTCCAACCAGAGTTTTCACAACGGGCATCCAAAATACTTTTCCGTCCCTGACTCTACGACCTTGGGAGCGAATCTGTGGTATCTGTTTGCTTCAGGAATGGCTCCCGGAGAGGCTGAGCATTACATTACAAACGTGGATGGATTCCTGGGAGTCGTACGAATTCAGCTAAAAGATCACACTTATGAAACTCTCAATCAGCTGCAGTCTGAGCTAAAGGAGTTCGAGGATAGTCGAATCAGGAATGATCCGGCCCTGGACAAGATCAAGTTTGAATACTTGGGAGGTTTGGCGGGTCTCTACGCCGCGGCTAATACAGTATTGTTCAGGCTGGATATCATCAATATAACCTTCGTGCTTCTGGTCGTACTGGTGTTTTCCACGATCGAGTTTCGTGCGGTCACCGCAGGTCTCCTGTTCGTGCTTTCCTGTGTATTGGCTAATTTCGCTGCGTTCATCTACATGGGAATCCGCGGGATTGGGCTGACTATTGATACCGTCCCTGTAATATCACTAGGAATTGGCTTAGGCGTTGACTATGGAATTTACATTGTCGCTCGTATCCGAGATGAAGTGGGACGTGGTAGTTCGATAGAGGACGCCATCGTTATAGCCATTACTGGTACGGGCGCAGCAGTCTTTTCGACCTTCGCGGTGATGGTGGGCGGAATACTCCCCTGGGTCTTCTCACCACTGCAGTTCCATAGCCAGATGAGCGTTCTGCTTTCGTTCCTAATGTTCACGAACATGATAGCCGGCATTTTAATTCTGCCGGCGTTCATAGCTTGGGCCCGTCCAGGGTTCATCGCGAAATATCGTAAGTCCTTGCCCTTGTACAACCCATCCGGACGTTGACTCTCGCTATGCTGCCGCAGGGTTCTTACACCAAGGATGTCCAACAGTGCGAGCCTGAACAGGCGGTGCACGCGTCTGACTCCCAGGCGCGCATCGAATTGGGCATTGTTCACCAGTCCAGATAACACCGCACGTGTGCGCACAGCCGCGTCCTCGGCTGATATTCCAGAGGGACGAGAGATCTGCTGAAACCAGACTGTAAGAGTGGCGCTCCATTCGTTGTTGAATTCGACGATGAGCTTGCGAATCTTCGGCCTGTTTACCGAAAGAGCAACCATTTCCGCAATGAGCTGGTACTCCTGACGCGGGCGGCCACGGCCTGTAAAAATCTGGTCTACCAATGCCAACAGCCGTCGTTCGGGTGAATCGTCGCCAGAGGCCGAGATCCCAGTCAGGAAGCGAGCGTTGACCTTCCTGCAAAGCTCTTCAAGTACCGCCTCCTTACTGTCGAAATAATACAGAAGATGGCTAACAGACATCCCAACCGTTTCCGCCAGATCGGATAGGCTTGTCTCTGCGTATCCCTTGGCGATTATCAGATCATGAAGCGCTCGAACGATAGCCCCTCGCCGCATCTGCCCCTTGGACCGCCCAGCTGTCTTGCGCGAGTTTTTTCGCGCGGCGGCATCGGAAGAATTCTGAGTACTTCTCAAAGCAGTATAAATCTAGTCGCCACATTTAGCAGACGCAACCGCACCGGCATTCGTTTTTCCGCAAATAAATTGAGGCTTTTTGCGATTGACAACAGAAATCACTTGACAGTTTGGCGCCCACTTGAGTACAGCTCAAGTCAACGAACGAGAAAAGAATCTCTGTGCACGAATTTTACGGATGAGTATTGGCGTGAACACGACGCGCGAGCGGCGCATCCTCTCGCGGATTCATTTACCAAGCTCAAGGTGGCAGAGCTAATGATGCTAACGGCAGCCTGCCTCTTCGACCGAGGCAAACCGTGCGGTGGGGAGGCGATTCGCTGCAACTTTTGCGAAAGCCTTGATAGATTTAATGCTTTTCTAGCAACGCGCGAATAGGTTCCAGCCCTGTCGGTTCGCTCTGCAGACGTGAAACAAGAATCGAAACAGTGGCTCCTGGTTGCGACGTTGTTCGCAGCAGTTTTTTTAGTGGGGGGCTCCGGCTACAACACGGTACCCGTCTTCCTGCCGGTGCTGGTAAAGCAATTTGGATGGAGCCGGGCGCGCGTCTCGATGCTGCCGAGCATGCTCGCGGCTTCTGCCGGACTTGGTTACGTGATCGTAGGATGGCTGCTCGATCGCGTCGCAGCTCGCTACGTGATGGTTGTTGGCGCGCTGATAACGGGAGCGGCTTTCCTCGCAGCAAGTCAGGCTCAATCATTCGCTTCGATGATATGCGCCTATTTGGCGCTCGGTGTAGGGATCTCCGGCGCGACATTAATTCCGGCATCATTGGTTGTCGCTAACTGGTTCGAAGCTCGCCGTGGATTAGCCATGGGTGTTGTAGCCGCCGGCGCTTCGGCCGGCGGACTCGTGATGACGGTGTTTGCTGTTCACATAATCGGGAGTTGGGGATGGCGCACGGCTTACCTCGGCCTCTCTCTGCCGATTTTTGTGGTCCTGGTCCCTATGCTGCTGTACGCTGTCCGAAATCATCCCAACGAATTGGATGAGCACAAAGTCGTGGCGACAGACTCCGAACTCGAAGGCTTAGAGACTGGCGCTGCGGTGCGGACCCGCACATTCTGGATGATTATTATTGCGCAGTTCTGCTTCTCGCTGTCGGTATCCGGAGTAGTCGTTCATCTGGTGGCATATTTGATAGATGTCGGCTACAGCGCCAGCGCGGCGGCTTTAATCATGGGCCTGATTTTCGGCTTGAACGCTATCGGCAAGATCTTTCTTGGCTCCTTTGCCGACGTGGTCGGCGCAAAGATCGCGCTTGCGGCAAATTTCATTCTCGAATCAATCGCATTGCTGCTTGCTCTGCGAGTTCGTAATGTCGCCGTTTTAGTGTTTTTTGTGCCGGTTCTGGGCTCCGTTCTAGGAGCTCCGATTGCATTGGTTCCCTTGCTGATTGCTGAGTCCGTCGGGTTAAAGCGGTTCGGCTCGATTTCCGGGCTTGTAGGTATCGCGTCCACAGTAGGAGCAATACTCGGTCCGGTTTTTGTCGGACGTATCTTCGATCTCACGGCGAACTATGCAAGCGCATTCATTTTTTTCAGTGCCGTCGCTTTTACCGGTGCGGTCGCGACACTCGCCTGTACCAGCTATCGCACCGAGCAGGATGGAGCGCGGCTTCCAGCTTTTGTAAGTGGATAGTAGTGTTGCTGCGTTGGACAGTTTAATGAATTTGAACTACAGCAGCAGTTAAAGATGCTCCCGGCCAGGTACTGCATCATGGAGTGCGGCGTCGGACCGAGTTACTGCGAATACACTGACATACGGCATCTGTTGAGTTCTAGAAGCACGCGATCAAATGACCCAGGTAAATGAGCCATGCCTTCCGCGTCATACTCTTTGGCTTTGACTGTATCGATTATGGTGTCGATGGTAGCCGCATGTGGGGAGATCAATCCGCCGCCCAGCCCCCAAGTGTCGGTCACTCAGCTTGATCCTTTCAACCGCGCGCCAAAAGCCGCCGATTGCCATCTCTCGCTACTCAATAGAGAACCTATCAGAGGGTTCACAAAGATCGCGATCGTAGAAGGATGGGGTACTGAAGAACAAAGAGGCGATCTCATGACTGCGGTAGAGAAGAAAGCCTGCGAATTGGGGGCCGATTCTCTTCTGGTTGTTAGCGACAATTCCCAAAGCAGTACCCACCTGGTCTATGATCCCGCGGGAGAACAACCGGGCCAGGAAGGTGATCCTTCGATTAGCACCTCGAAGGGAGACGAAATCATAGAAAAGGAACACGTTCCGAAGATCGGCGAAAAAGGTCATACGGGATACTACATTGAAACTTATGCTCTGGTTTTCCCAAATGCGAAAAAATGAAGATTGACCGCAAGTGGATCAGAAACTTGATGCTGACGCTTCTACTCCTGAGCGTTCAGGCTTGTGGGTCCGCGACTCAGCCCGCGAGCATCCCGGTGTCTGCGAATGTTGGCGGGCAGTGGTCAGGTACCTCTACCGCCTCCTGCATGGCCTTCCAGACCCCCCCGGGCAGGTGCAATGCCCAACAAAAGATCACCTTTGATCTGTTTCAAAGAGACTCGGGATTTACCGGCGCTTACACATGTGCCTACGGAAACATGGTTTGTCGCAACGGTAACAATAAAGGACGAATAGAATCGGTGACCACGTCAGGAACTGACACCACTCTTCTAAGAGTTCAACTTCCTGATGGTACGAGCTGCATGTTCAAGGGAGTCTTCCAGGAGTCCCAGGTTAACGGCGGTTACACCTGCTACGGAGGGGCTTCAATCATCGAGCAAGGTTCCTGGCGCGCCTCTCGGGATTACTGAAACCTTCAGTCGTAGAGTTGGTTCGTTGATGGATTCTCTTACAAGTAATCTCATTCGACGACTGTCGTCCGAGACGCTGCTTGTAGTTACAGCCGCATGCTTGATGCTCGCGTTGGCCGGTTGTGCTGGAACTCAGTCCGACCTCTCCACGTCGCCCGGAATCGAAGGACGCTCGAACAGAGAGTCCGCCGCGGAAGCCGCCGAAGTTCAAGCCGTAATCAAAAGCGCCAAGCCACAGCCTTTTCCTCAGCAGCTCGAAGGATGCTGGAAGGGCTCCGTTGCAAAGCCCGATTCATTCACGAGACTAGCGCAGGTGGCTCCTGATTCTTTTTTGACTTTCGATTGCTGTGCGCCGGTTGACTACGCGCTGTGTTTTGATCGCTCTTCCGACTCAGCAGCATTCTCCGCCTCGACGCTGAACTCTCGATTCTTGTCACAGTGGGTTGGTACGAGTGTAACGCCCGTTGATAACCATTCCGACATTCTATTTTCTACCGATAACGATTTCGCAGTCCTGCGATCCATCAACCACTACAAAGTGCGCGCCGGACTGATGACCGGCAATGTGTCATCACAGATCGATCTTCGCGCGACCTACCTTGGACCTGACAGGATCAACGTGGAAGCTGTGGTTGAGGACTCTTGTTCTGATTCGCGGATGTTGAACTGCGATGGACAACCCTGGGCCGACTCGACATGGCATGCTGAGTTTACAAGGCAGCTTCCCGCGGAAACGACCGACGGTGCTCGCGAATGATCCCGTCCAGCTGGCGAAGAATCAGGGCCCGGCTCTCGATCTTCGCAGGTCCACTACCTCTCTCGATTCTTATTCACGTCACTGTTCTCGTTGCTATCCTGATATCGATCCAACCACAAAGAGCACGCGAACTGATCAACATTAATCTTGAAGCAGGCGGAGGTTCGGGTGATGAGCGCGCGCCGGATGCGGAACTCGCAATGCCGGATGTGGCTATACCGGCAACTCCTTTTCCTCAACACCTCGAATCGCCGCCAGTGGTGGACACTTCCGGCGCCGTCAATTTGTCCAACGAATACGCGCGCACAGAAACTCTCGGTGGACCGGGAACGATGCGGGGAGGGGGTTTGGGTGAAGGATCGAGCTACGGAAGAGCTGTCGGCGCAGGATTCGGCGGATATATCGGCGAACTAAGACGTACTGGTCTGGAAGTCGTCCTCGTGATCGACGGTACCGGCTCGATGCAGTACGTAGTCGACGACGTGAAGGCAAAAATGAAACGCCTGGTTCTGGTTCTTCATCAGCTGGTTCCCACCGCGAAAATCGGGATCGTAGTCTATGGGGGCCGTGGCGAGCCGTTATCCGTGCAACCTTTAACCCCTTCCTCCGAGACCATCGCTGGATTTCTTGGTCAGCTCAAGGCTCAAAACGGCGGCGCGTGGCAAGAGGATCTATTCAGCGCGGTGAACACCGCTGTACTCAAGATGAATTGGCAACTCAGTTCTCACAAAGTCATCGTCCTAATCGGTGACACGCCTCCGTTCGACGAAGACTATGCGGCCGTGCTCCTTCTGGCTCAAAGGTTTAAAGATGAAGGAGGCGTTTTCAACACGGTCGATCTTACTGACTACGAGCATCGCCTGTGGGAGATAACCAATTGCGCCAATGGAGAATGCGGTCGGGGATATGAGGACGTCTACGTTAAGCATCGCAAACCTCCTCCTATGCTTCCTCTTCCAGCATTCTATCTGCAGACGCGTCGAGCCTATCAAGAAATCGCGCGAGCCGGTGGCGGTTCAACGGGCATTCTCGATGAGCGGGTCCGCGTCAATCAAGAGATACTTACGCTAGCGTTCGGAGAACAATGGCAGCGTGAAATAGCAGTCTTCGGCGCAGCGGCCGCCAGATGAATAGTACCGCACTGGGTGGACTGGGTTGTTACTCGCGTTCGATCGCGATTGCTATTCGGGTTGTCTGCCAGCTGAGAAAGTGCGCACGCCTCTGATCAACTGGGCACTCACAGTTTGGCGACAATTAAGAATTTGCCAAACGCTATCGCGTTCGATTGGATATTCGATGCTGCCATTCTTGCAGAGCGCCGCCTGCCGAATCTCCATCTCGGCTGAAGTCGCAACGAGCTGGAGGGTGCCGTCTTCGCGCGTGACAATACCGTCGGCGTGGTCAAATGCCAGTCGTCCGGGTTCCATCGTTTGAAGCGTAGGCAACGTCACCTCGAGTAAAGGACCTTGGCCGTCGCTTATAAGCGCTCGCGCCTGAGTACGATCAGCCGCGAACTCTATCTTGCCCAGTGTATTGGGAAAGCCGCGTTCAGCTATGCCCGCAGCCATAGCTCTTGGATTGTCGGTAATAGAAGCGGCAACCAACACGGCTGGCATCATACTCATACGGCATCCCAGGCCAAGATAAGCGTCGCGGAACGGGCCTATCGGCGACTCGCCAACATCGAAAACAGAAAGCCTGCAGTAAGCGGGGGACGTACGGCTGTACTCTGATAAGAGATAGTCGAGGTGACGCTCCTTACGAATCTCGAAATAGACATTCAGCATCGTCGTGTTAGCGCATTTCCACGGCAGCGAGGGATATTCCGTACGCGACGCTGGAATCTGAATTCGATACTGTTCGTGTGTCGCTCGACCTATATCAGGCACCTGACATTCTCCTATGAGTCGTCCAACTTTAGCATCCGAGTAAAGATGATCACGCCGGCATTGGCGGCGCTTCAGGACCACCCTTGGATGTATCGCTAGGGACTGTGACTGTCCGACGTCCTTCGGCGAATTCAGGCATCACGTATTTCGCAAATCTTTCGAGGCTCGCCAGAACCTTCTTATGGGGAATCACCTGATCGTAGTTGATCATGCTCACGATCCGATCGACACCTATAGCCTCCCAATGGCGAACTTGTTCAATGATCTGATCCGGCGTACCCACCGGATAGCCGTCGCGCAGAGCTATCAGATCTTCCTTGGACAGTAACGCAGTCGCATTGGCGGTCGAGGTATAGCCATGCGAAGGGTAAATGCCACCGAGACCCACCAGATGCGCCGCTGAACTGAAGAATTGCAACGCCCCGCCTCCACCGACCTCGCGCGCTTCCTCCTCGGTCTCGCCACAATACATCCAGCTGGCCGCGTTGACCTGGTTGTTGACGAATTTCCCAACCGGATCGCAATACTTGATGATGCGTCGGTAGTCTGCGACCAAACGGCGGTAGTCACCTATCGTGCCCAGCGACACACCTAGCATTCCGATTCCCCGCTCCGCGGCCTGAATTGCGGTTTCAGGCGACGCGACTGCAACCCACATTGGCGGATGCGGATCCTGAATGGGCTTTGGAAGTATGTTTCGCGGAGGCACTTTGAAATACTTTCCGTTCCACTCGAACTCCTCCTCGGTCCACATTTTAGGAATAGCCCTGATGACCTCATCCCACATGTCTTTGGTATTGTCGGGGTCTATTCCAAATGCTCCTACCTCGGTCCAGGTCGCCGAACGTCCGGTACCAAATTCGAGCCGGCCATTGGAGATAAGGTCAAGCGCCGCCGCGCGCTCTGCAATTCGCACAGGATGATTCATCGGCGGGAGGCATACGGAAATGCCCTGGCCAATTCGGATTCGCTTGGTACGGGCAGCCGCTGCAGCAAGGAACACCTCGGGAGCTGAAGAGTGCGAATATTCCTCGAGGAAGTGATGCTCGACCTCCCAGACCTGGTCGAAGCCGAGTTCATCAGCCAGCTCGATTTGCTCGAGCGCCTGGTGATAAGCCCGCAATTCTGACTGCCGACTCCATGGCTTGGCCACCGAATGCTCATAGAAGATTCCGAATTTCATACTCGCACTCCTTTAGTTCAGTTCCACCAGGCTTGGACAGTAACCGATGCCCACAGTTCCCGAACCGCAGTACGATCCTGCAGAAGGTCCCAGCTGAGTGACGATCAACCGTCTGCATCGCAAACGCTTATTTGCCTGGGTTGCTAGATCCTGAGCGCCACGCGGGTTCTCCGCGTGGGTCACGATGACTGTTGCGTCATGGCCTGCGAGTTGCGATTCCGCCCTATCGAGGATCTTTGCGATATTTTCAGCCTGGGCTCTTGCCTTGTCGACCACGGAAACTCTACCCCAGACGCGCACCAGCGGAAGCATGTTGCGTAGACTGCCAACGCTCATCTCATAGATGGACAGTCTCCCGTCACGCACCAGGTACTCGGTAGTGGCAGGAGCGTAGAAGGTATCGATTTGAGAGGTCACTCTTTCAATCGCAGTGATGGTCTCTGACAGAGTCGCACCCCTGCGCGCCATATCAGCGCATTCGATTACTACTGCACCCAGGCCCGTCAACGCTCTGCCTGTGTTAAGCACCTCTACCATGAAGTTGTCCTGACGCTTGGCGGCTAGCTCTGCGGTATAGGCGGCCGTATAGGTAGAGCACGTCTCGAAAGGGTTGATCAGACAGAGCACTTCCTCACCCAGTTGATGAGCCTTGCGATATGCCTGGAGAAAGTCAGAATTCATGGCGGCTGCGATTGTAGGCAAACGGGGTTCGTCAGCAAGTCTGCGATAAAACTCGCCGCGATCGAGCTGATCGTCTCGAAAGTATTCATGAGAAAAGGCCACCTGGATGGACGCGATCTCGATACCCGAAGAAACGGTTTCGGAGAGAGGCAGGTCGGTACTGCTGTCGCTGACTATCGCTAATTTCTGGTCCATATCCTCTCCGATCGAGTTGGCCCCCGATTCGAGCAGCGCACGCCTGAATGCCGGCCGATCCGGGTCGAGCGAGTCGCGATTCCTCGCCGCCAGCTCCTCGCAATTCTCACCACCGACTTTCGCTATCGAACCAGTTGAGTTTTACTCAAATCACGGTGCTGCGGTCAAGCGGAAGGGAAGGGTTTGGTCGGACCCTCGCTGATACAGCTTGGTGCGCTGGTAGCCGCTGTTTTTGGCACGCGGTTCGGTGCGCCCGGCGGCCTCAGCAGACCCTCGTCTCGTTCAGGACAGAGCGGGATCCATTGCATACTTCCGGCAATGCTCGAGGTATTCCGCCTCGTGAAGAACCTGCAACTCGACGACGCTCGACCAGAGCCACGAAGGAGCGTCCTTTTTCTTCGGTCGATGCCGTCTCAGTTCTTCTCGCCACTTTTTCTTCATTGTCGCGTCCATCTGTCGCGCGTGAGCTTTTCCCAACACTGCAGCTAGATATCCTGCCGCCTTCATCGCTTCATCACGGGTGAGCTGCTCGATTTCGAGTTGCAAATCCTGCGGTAGCAGTTCACGTAGGAAGACTGACTTATCGAGGAACCTGGCTGCCAGCATCCGCTGTCCCAGATTCGGCGCAAGATGACGCGCTCCTTCGACGACCCGCTCCGCGTTGTCTCGTGGTATCCGGACGCGCGGATATTGTGGCGCCGCGGCTTTGACAGCTTCCTTGATATCTATCAGGCAAAGATTCTTGCCTTTGAAGGGTGGTTTGCCGATTCCTACCAGTACGGCGAGGCGTAGACGACCCAGCGAACTGCATCCTTTCCTCCAGTAAGCTGCGTCCAAGACTTTGATTGCGGCTTTGTCCTTGCGCGCGTAAAGCGAAGTCGCCAGTCGACGCACATCTTCTTGCTCAAACAATCTTCTGACTTCGAGTTTCTCGTCCTTGCGTAGCAGCCAGAAGCGTTTTCCCAGCGGAATCGTTGGCTTGGTATCTTCGATGCGGTCACTGGCCAATTGTTTCCACGAGCGATTCAACGAACGGTGCATCGCTTTCCGGATGGAATCTGGTTTCTTATGTCGGGACTCGGAATTTTTTGAAACTCTGCCGAAGGCCTGTTCATAACAATCAAGCATGTTGTCCAGCATCCTGGCAGTCGTGACGCCGGGAAGATCCGAGCCTCGAACAGCAGTGGCTAGAGAGAGCCCGAGTCGTACCAGGTCGTGAACGGGGTTGCCGATAACACTTTGATCGAGGTCGCGGATCTGGATGTCGATGTCGCCATACTCATCGGCTAGCGGACCGAGGTTGCCCAGGTGGCAGTCTCCACCTATCCATACTGGGGGGCCGTGCGGCAACCTGCCGACCTCCACAGTCTCGAGCCATTCATAAAACTTGCGGGTGTTACCGCGAACATATGCTTGCGCCGAGCGCGCCATCTTCAGATTCCGGCATGCGGTCAGAGCAGCCGCTCGATCGCGAACACCCACGGCCTTATCAGTTTTTCTCTTCACGCTGCGAGACGCCATGCCAAACCGTGAATGTCTCGGCATGTTCGACGACCTGACAGATCGGTCTCGCGACTAGAATGAGACTCGCGATATGGGTTTTCGAGTATCGTTCTACTTTTTCGCTTTCTTTCGCTGCGCGCCGGCCGCTGCCGCCGGTTTCTTCTTGATTGATCCTTTGCTCTTGACCGCTTTTCTAGTAGCGGCTTTGGGAGCTGGCCTTGTCGAACCCGACAAGAGATCTTCGACCGCCGCGCCCGCTGCCTCGGGCAGTGTCTCTTCGCCTTTCAGTGCTCTCACGATATGCTCGCTACCAGCAGCCATCGTCTTCGATACAATTCGATTGAGTGTTCCGGACTTTGTTGCCATTTTCTTTCCCTAAGGTCTGTTGGTGTAGGAGGTGGGATCGTGGATCCCACCTCCTTCGTTCTAGCTGATGGAACTACGCTGTTCCTTGGGAACGGAAGACTCGCCGGTGTACGAAATATCTTCCGCGCCACCGTTCTCGAGAATCTTCTTCGCGCGATCGCGCTCCGTGCTGTCTTCGGTATGGACGGACAGCAGGATATTTCCGTCCTTGACCTTGCCCTCATACCGTTTTGCTTCGTACTCAGGGATCCCCATGCCGATTAGTGCGCCAGTAAGTCCGCCTGCTGCAGCGCCGCCAGCCGCGCCCGCCAATGCCGCCATGATTGGACCCGCCGCGATGAAGACGCCGAGCCCTGGAATCGCCAATGCCCCGATCCCAACCATCCAGCCCAGCGCTCCGCCGAGGACCGCGCCACTTGCTCCGCCAGCCGCGGCGCCCTCGGGAGCTTTCGTGTGCTGCTCGTGGGCAAAGTCCTTGCTGCCCTGTTTATCGGGAAACAGAACCGACACGTCGTTGTTGGTGAAGCCAGCCGCTTTCAGCTGGTCGGCTATGTTGATGGCTTGGGACTCACTCTTCGCGATGCCGAATACTGCTTTCTTCGCCATGATTTCTCCTTACTACTGACCTTTGACTTCGAGTTGATTGTCGACCTTGTCTGCGCCGGCGATCTGCTGCGCCTTGCTCGCGATAGCGGTCTTTTCTTCTTCGGTTTTGACCGGCCCACGCAGCGTGACACTGCCATTGGCGGTGACAATCTTCACGTTATGCGCCAGCATCGAAAGCGAGTGATCCTTGACCACCGCCCTGCGAATCTCGCGAGTGAGTTCGACGTCGCTTTTACTATTCGACTGTTCACCGGCCGTCATTGCGCCCGGATCTCGATCTCGAACATTCACCGCGGAGTTGTCGGGTGCAACTGACCCAGACTCTTGCGCCATTGTGACAGTACCTAGCGCCAACAGGACCGAGGACAGTACCAGGGTTAGTGCTATTCGTTTCAAAGTTGATTACCTCCTGTTCTTGATTTCAAAGCAGGTGACTCAGGACGAACCAGATCACCAGTACCGAGACCGGCACTCCGAGTAGCCATGCGATTCCATATTTCATTTCGGTTTACCTCTCTATTCTATTTTCCAGACTAAGCCGCGGTTTGTTTGTCCATAGGTGAAGCAGGATTTTCTGCCAGATATTGCTTGCGCGCCTCCAATTCTGTTCCCAGTTCCATCAACCGCTTCTCGCCTAAGAACTTCCTGGCGTCGGGAAACATCTCCGTTTCCTCGTCCTTGACGTGATGCTCGACGTCTTCCTTGAGGACCTTCACCTTCATGTCCCAGGTTTCGTCGGCCGGCGTGATATCGGCGATTTGCGCCAGGAGAGCTTTTATCTGCTTGTGCTCCTCGTACCCTTCGCGCACTTCGTCCTTGACGTGTTCGGATCTGGCCTTCTTGACGGCGGGATAGAAGATTTCCTCTTCGATAGTCGCGTGGACTGTGAGGGCATCCTTTATCTGATCGAAAATCTTTTGTTTCTTTTCGTCGTGGTTCGTCGCCTTTTCTTCCTGGGCGAACAGTTTTTTGACCGCCGCATGGTCCGCTTTCAACAATGTGATCGCGTCCTGTTTACGCATCTTGTTCCTCCTATTTGTGTCGCGTCATGTGCGAGAAGAAGTCTCTAAAAAATTACGATCGTGGTGACGGACAAAGTGCAAATTGCAACGCTTATGCCATCGTGCTCTCAGCAAATGTACGAAAGAATCGGAACAAGCAAGGTACCTAATCATTGAGGAAACTGGTTCCAGGGACCGCGTTTAGACGGCTTCAGATCTATGTCCGTAAAACCCACGGTCGGAAGACGGTAAATTGTTCACTCATGATGCCGAGAGGCGAATGCATCCACCTCGTACAACTATCACGGTGCGTTCAGTAGTAGGCGGATTAGATGAATGGTTATCGTCCTGGTGGGTTCCGTCGAGTACGATCATCCGCGTCAAATAGCGTGCGGAAAACGTTCTCAAGAGAACTTAAGGTCGATATCCAGGATTTCCGCTCTGCGGTACATTCGGCCCGATAGAGGCTGCCGTGCCGCGAAGTAAATGTTACCGCGCGGCCGGTTCAATTTGTTACTGCTCCGTCGAAAGCAATTTTCACGTAACAGGCTTAGCGCACAGGCATAAAATGTTTACAGGGCTTTCACAACTTTCCTCTAAGATTGTGCTCAATTCGTTCAGCTAATCGTCAATGGCAAGGACAGTGCGTGGATCAGCCTCACACGGAAGCGATGTGAACGCTTTCAGTTTATGAAGTACGCATTCGACATCCCTCAATCTGGCGCCTTTGCCGACCCCCGCCTGCTTGCTCAACTCGCGCACGAAGCCGAAGAAGCGGGCTGGGATGCTTTTTTCTTGTGGGACCATATCCAGATGGGTCGGCTGGACGCGGTCGCAGATCCATGGATCGCGCTGGCTGCGATGGCAATGGCGACGAGTCGAATCCTGCTGGGCCCCATGGTCACGCCGCTTTATCGGCGCCATCCGTGGAAACTCGCCCGTGAAACCGTAACACTCGACCAGCTGACCGATGGCCGAGTCGTCCTTGGGGTTGGTCTTGGCGATGATTTCTTCGGCGAGATACGAACTTTAGACGGGCCAACCGACGCGAGAACGCGAGCAGCGATGCTCGACGAAGGCCTCGCGGTGCTGCTGGGACTCTGGAGCGCCGAGAAGTTCTCATTCGCGGGAACGCACTACACGATCCGCGATGCGCAATTCCTGCCAGCGTCTGTGCAGAAGCCGCGGATTCCAATCTGGGTCGCTGGTAGGTGGCCTCGCAAGCCGCCGTTTCGGCGCGCCGCGCGTTTCGAGGGCGTCGTGCCGATCGCCGGCGATATCGAGACTCCGCTCATGCCTTCACAAGTCCGCGATCTCGTCGCCTTCATAAAGAGCGTTCGCGCCTCCGACGTTCCATTCGAGGTAATTCAATCGGGTTCTACGACTGGCGAAAACCCTGAACAGGATCGCGCAATCATGGCCTCATACGAGGAAGCCGGAGCGACCTGGTGGTTCGAGAGTCGGGTACCCTGGCGGACGTCGGTAGAACAGTTGCGTCAGAGAATTCGGTTGGGGCCGCCGCAGTTGTGACGCTCCCGTGTGATGATGCGTGTCCGGTTATGCATACCGGCTAGCTACAAATGACCAGACACCATCTCACCGTCGACCCGCAACTATCACGGATGCGTCGGTATGCGCGTGCGGAACTTTGATCTGGTCGACAATGCCACCGTTCGCTTGTCCGACCCGGTGAGATTTGGATAGGCTGTCAGCAGACTCGCCATCCTGCACGAACCGATTCCCTGCCGACTTGATTGAGCCGATTCCACTTTATTCACATAAATCAAATGGAAAAGAGCCTGCCGTAAAAGAACCCGATGGCTGTTGAAACCGCGTATATTGCGGATTACCTGGAGCAACACAAAGACGAGATCCTCGACCGCTGGCGCAAAGCTGCGGAGGCAGAGTCTACGCAAGCCGAACGGCTCGCCAAGATGGATGATCGCGAGTTGCTGGATCATCTGCCGGCGCTTACCGACGCGTTGATTGGCGTATTGCGCGGCGAGGAAGAATCGAGGGTGGAGGATGACGCACGCCGGCATGGTCATCAGCGCCGGCTTGACGGCTACGGCGTCGTCGATGTGCTCTGGGAACTGACAATTTTCAGGCGCGTCTTCATGGGGGTGCTGGATGAAGCTACGGCAGATGTCGCCGATTGGATACCCGTCCATGGAAGTAAGACCATCCTGAACCTGCTGGATATTTGCGCCAGAGCCTCGGTCGATCAGCACGTTAATGAAACCGAGCAGGAGCGCGATGCAGCCGCTTCGAGAGCCAGCGTCCTTGAAACTCAGCGCCAGCGATTCCTCGGTACGCTTTCCCACGAGCTCAGGAACCAGATCCAGCCGATCCTCTTTGCCCTCGAACGTCTGAAAGGAGATGAACCTTCTGAGCATCAATTGCGTGCGCTTGAGCTCATCGAACGACAGACCCGCCAGCAGTCCTTTCTTATCGAGGATCTGCTGGATCTCAATCGAAGGGAAACGGGCAAGATCGAACTCCGCAGATCGCGTGTCGATCTGCGAGAGTGCATACAGCACGCCGCGGAAACGAATCAGGCGGAGGTCGCTCGGAAGTCCCTCGACGTGCAGCTCGAAATGCCTTCAGAGCCGCTCTACGCGGAGGTTGATCGCGAACGACTGTGCCAGGTAGCGAACAACCTGATGTCGAATGCGGTCAAGTTCACCCCCAAAGGGGGCAGCATTCACTGGAAACTATCTGAAGAGCCGGGATGGCAGGTCATGAGCATCCGCGACAGCGGAGTGGGAATAAAACCCGGAGACCTCACGCATATCTTCGATATCTTTTTCCAGGGAGAAGTGCCCACAACCGTTCGCCAGGGAGGGCTGGGGATTGGCTTGCCGGTGGTTAAAAACCTCCTCGACTTGCATGGCGCGACAATCGAAGCTCATAGCGCTGGCGAAGATGCGGGAGCAGAATTCATAGTGCGAATCCCGGTAGAGCAAAAGTAGCGAAGGGCAATCCGATAGTTAGGGTGCTGGAACTATGTTTTGATTGACCCTGAAGAAGTTGTCCGGGTCGAATTTGCGCTTGATCAGTGAGAGTCGTCGGTAATTGTCTCCATAAGCGGCGCGTACTCGAGCTTCGCCCTCGTCTTCCAGATCGTTGACGTACACCGCACCGGTCGAAAGCGGCTCCATTGCGCGATAGAACTCCTCTACCCAATCCCATGACTTCTTACGTTCAGCGGCCTTGCGCCAATAGGAATGGATCCAGAACTCGAAACCAACGCGTCGAAAACCAAAAGCATTGTCGTGAGGCTTGGCACACCACGGCCCGTACCAGTACATCATCGTTATTCCGCTCGCTTCATGCGGCGCGTTCGAAGCGTGCTCGATAATAGTTTCGATAACATCGTCCGAAAGCCTCTTGAAGTGTCCTGCCCGTCTATGGCTCGAGTACTCTCCTTCAGGCACGTCGAAGCCGCCGCGCTGCTCATCGAGATACGCTTTCGGCTTTATCGTATCTTCGAACGGCCGGAGATACTTGCGGAGCGGACGAATGAGTCGTTCTCCCTTTTGCTTATCACCCATCCAGACTACTTTAACGTCGAGCATCCGCTCACCCGGATGAGGCAACACAGCAGCGATCAGAAATAGTTCGGAGGGAATCGTAGGCGCGAAGCTATCAAGGAAGTGTAGGATCTTTCTGGCCTGCCGAATCGGATACCTTAGGCTACCTGACAGGACGGTTTCGATAGGATGGAGTTTGAATTCGAGCGACGTCGCGATTCCGAAATTTGCCCCCGCTCCACGCATAGCCCAGAACAGGTCGGAATTCTCCCCTGCGTTGACGGTCATGGCCTTACCATCTGCGGTCACCACCTCGAGTCCTGCAATGCTATCGCATCCATAGCCGAACTTGGGTGTGAGAGAGCTCTCGCCTCCGCCAAGTGAGTAACCTGCGACTCCAACTGTAGGACAAGAGCCGAGCGGCACCGCCATTCTGAATGACTGCGTAAGACAATCCAGCTCGCCGGCGATGATTCCAGGCTCGATGCGAATCGTTTCGTGAGCGGGATCGATTTGAACGCGTTTCATAGGAGACAGATCGATGACCATTCCCTCGTCGCACACACCATGACCAGCGAAACTATGTCCGCCCGATCGGACCGCAGTCAGTAGGCCTTTGTCGCGAGCAAAGTCAACTGCCAGCTGGACATCTTTTGGGCTGGCACACCTTACGATGATGGCGGGATGTCTATCGACGGCATGATTGCTGACGCGCCGCAGTTTGGCATAGCTACGGTCGCGCGGTAGTACGACCCTTCCCGCCAAGGACTTAGCGAACATTGCGATACCGGAAATACTCATTTATAACGCCATCGCGACAATCGCCCCTAGCTAGCGTTGCGCGCCCAGAAGCGCAGCTTGCGGCATTCCTGGATAAACTTAGTACTGTCCTTCGCGCTTCCTATCGCGATGAACCCGTCATCGAGTTTAGCCAAACCAAGCACTTTGAGTAGAAAAGGTTTGGCCGCGTCGGAATAACCGATGAACTTCGAATGAGCAAACGCGTCGGCGGCAAAATCGCGGGCTGTCGGGTCGTTCGCCAGCTTGTTAGCTCCGTCTTTGGAGACCAGCAGCGCTACAGCGTCGTAGAGCACGGAGGGGCCGCCGCCAATTTTCTGATTTGCCGGTATGTTCGAGCCGTCGCTCGCCTTAACCCCCGCGATTGTCGGTGCGATGAACTCGTAGCTTGCCCCTTCCTTGTCGAGAGCTTTCTTCATCCCGGCGACAACCTCGCTGTCGACGCCATCAGTTATCAGCATCCCGACTTTGCGGCCTTCGAAAGTCTCGTGAACATTCAGCAGGATACTGAGCGCCTTCGACGGTTTCAGATCGGTGCGCGTCGGCTTGGCAGCGTCGGCCTTCACCGGCATTTCTTTGAGACCCAGACCCTTCGCAACCTTGTCCGCGAGTCCATCATCGACATTCATTAGATGCGACACCATTCGCGCTCGAATGTCGGGCCGCTCCACCTTGCTGAGCTCGAACGCAAACGAGTCTGCGATGTGAGTCTGCTCGATTGCGGTCTGGCTGATATAAAACTGGCGAGCCTGACTATAGTGATCCGCAAATGACTCGGAACGAGCGCGCAGCTTAGGACCTTCTTCATCGGCAGGATAGGAGTGAAAACCAAGATCGGGATTCTCACGCGGCCCCGCTTCAGCACCAGGCCATGAGTTAGGCTCATAGTTCACTCGATTCTTGGGATTCACCATCGCCATGTGCCCGTCCTGTTGAAGCGTGCGGAAGGGACACTTCGGCGCGTTGATGGGAATATTCGTGAAGTTCGGACCACCCAGCCGCGAGAGTTGGGTATCGAGATACGAAAAGTTGCGGCCTTGAAGCAAAGGATCGTTGCTGAAATCGACACCGGGCACAACGTTAGCGGTACAGAAGGCGACCTGCTCTGTCTCGGCAAAAAAACTATCGACGCAGCGATCGAGAACCATGCGCCCCACCTTTCGTATAGGTACGTCCTCTTCAGGGATGATCTTGGTGGCGTCCAGCACGTCGAACGGGAATTGTTCGGCGAATTTCTCGTCGAACACCTGTAGCCCGAGTTCCCATTCCGGAAACTTACCCGAATGGATCGCTTGCCACATGTCGCGGCGGTGGAAATCCGGATCGGCACCATTGATCTTCACAGCTTCATTCCAGACAACGGATTGCATGCCGAGTTTGGGTTTCCAGTGAAATTTTACGAAACTCGACTCTCCTTTGGCGTTTACCAGGCGAAACGTGTGAACTCCGAATCCTTCCATGAAGCGAAGCGAGCGCGGGATTGCCCGATCGGACATGATCCACAACGCCATGTGAATACTTTCCGGCATCAACGATATGAAATCCCAGAAGTTATCATGAGCAGTTTGCGCTTGCGGAAAGCCGCGGTCGGGCTCCTGCTTTGCCGCATGGATTAGATCGGGAAACTTGATCGCGTCCTGGATGAAAAATACCGGGATATTGTTACCGACGATGTCCCAGTTGCCTTCCTTGGTATAGAGCTTCACCGCAAAACCACGCACGTCTCGCGCGAGATCGGGCGATCCCTTGTTACCGGCTACCGTCGAAAATCTCGCGAACAGGGGAGTCTTCTCTCCTGCTCGCTGGAAGATGTCGGCTCGGGTCAGGCTGGTAAGGGATTCGTAGGTTTCAAAATAGCCGTGGGCGCCGAAGCCGCGAGCATGAACGACGCGCTCCGGAATGCGTTCATGATCGAAATGAAAGATCTTTTCGCGAAAGTGCGAATCCTCGAGTGCGGTGGGACCGCGCGCGCCGATTCTCAGGGAATTTTGATCGTCGGCAACCGGCGTTCCCTGCTGACTTGTCAGCGTCGGAATATCGCCGCCAGCACTCTGGTGAAGCTCGCCACCGTTTCCCTTTATCGCTCTCTTGTCGTCCGATTGCGCGGCCTTTCGTTTATGATCAACTGTTTTTCTCGCCATCGAGTTTCCTCATTATTTTCCGTTGAGAGACCTTCGTTGCGGTCAACACACAAAAACGCGATCGGCATAACTATTGGCCGCGAGTCTCGTGACTGAATCCATTGCTGCATCGCCCGCTTCGAGGGAAAAGGAACGCGTTGGCTTCACGTGAAAAGCAGGTGTACCAAACGTACCGTCGGATGCAGTGGAGAAAAGCCGACTATTCCAATTTAGTATTTCTGGGATTTGAGACCACTACTCAGGCGTATCGAGAGGAACAAATCTATCGGGTTAGATTTATCGCTTCGCTGAATTCGAACCGATCCGCTTGAGCCGGCGATGAAGAACGCTGCTCTACGCCGGGCATCTCCCAGCTGTCCGAGCCGCCGCTATGATCAACAAGCTTCCGGAAGATGCATGAGGTCCTTGCGGATTGTCACTTGACCGGAGCGGCGTCGCCGCACAGAAACTTGCGATAAACCGGCAAAGCGGGGTCATCGGCGGCGTTGATCGTGCTTTTCGGATCGTTGCGCCAATCTCCGATCTCTACGCACATGTATTTGATGTTTTTCGCACAATCGTACGCGTCGTTCATGAGACCGACCTTTCCGATTTCTTCCGGTCGCGACACATTGGAGCTTTCGTTGAAATAGATCAGGCCGTCATCGCCGCGGTGGACGGATGCGGGGTCGAGGTAGGCACGACCTGAGGCTCCTGCAACGTTGAGCGACTTGGTCGCCGGCTCCTCGACCCAACCGTCGCGGGCTGCCCATTGAGCTTCGGCCTGATTCGAAAGCATCAAAACCGCCAAAGTCGCGAGCGTCCAAACCCGATTGTGTCCGCAAAACTTTCGCTTCGCCAGTCCTTGCGCTGAATCATCCGAGATCTTCATTTGGGGTGACCTTCTTGACGTTGCACCGATGGCATCCGTAATACAAACACACGTGCGAAAAACTCGTTCAGATCTGTTGGAACCGCGCAATCTCAAAGCTTCCCAAATGCTCACACCGCGTTAACGCCTTGACCCGAGTGTCCGCTCTCTCAGCGGCGAGCGCCTGGGGATGTTGAAGAGGCACCTTTCCGGAACGCCGCGACAATTTTTTTCATCTTCGCGATCGAATCGGACGCCGCCGTCGCCAGGAACACAACGAGCCTAAGCTCCGGATTGTCACTCACCGAAAAAGTGGTGTGCTCGACGATCATTCGTCCGACCTGCGGATGATCGTAGGCGTTGCGGCCCTCGGTCATCGGCAGGATGTCGTGACGCGGCCACCATTGCGCGAACTCCGGGCTCACCGACTTGAGCCGCTCGACCAGCTGCACAAAATGCGCATCGCCAGCATGGCGCCCATAGTCGGCGCGGAATCTGGCGAGCGTGTCCTTAGCCCGCGCGGGCCAATCGACGAGCAAGGAGCGCAGTCCTGAGTTGGTGAAGGCGAGCCAAAGCGTATTTCGTTCGTTTGCGGGCACCTGCTCGAAATCGAGAAAGAAAGCAAGCGCGGCACGGTTCCACGCCAGCACGTCCCATCGACGCCCAAGCACAAAGGCCGGGATCGGATCGGTTTGATCGAGCAAGCGCCGGATCAGCGGACTCACCGTTTCGGGTCTCGAGGGAGAGTCCAGTACCGGCTGTCGAAGCGCGAGCTGAAAGAGCTGCGTTCGCTCTGCGGGATCGAGCTGCAGCACGCGCGCAAGGCTATCCAGCACTCCGGCTGAGACTCCGATCGGGCGTTTCTGCTCGAGCCACGTGTACCAGGTCGCGCTTACGCCAGCCAACTGCGCAACTTCCTCGCGTCGCAGGCCGGGTGTTCGCCGCCGATTGGTGGCAGGCAGGCCAACATCGGTGGGAGCGATGCGTCCCCGCCGGCTGCGGAGAAAATCGCTCAGCTCCTGCCGTCTGATTTGATCCTTGGTCATGTGCGATTCCTATGCGGGACGTTCCGATATTGGTAAGGAGGTTTTGGGTGGCAGTTTTTATACCAGGATAAAAGATTCCCCTAGTACCGGTTTATCTACCTATATATCCCTCAATTAACGTGAACGCCACAGTTTTCATATCGATGACTGAGCAACGTCCGGCGTGGTTATCACGGGCGGTCGGAAAATTGCTCCTCATCATCGCGGCAGCGCTGCTGATCGTTACGACCGTCGGATGCATGGTTGGTCCCGACTACAGACCGCCCGCAATGAAGTTACCCGCCCGTTGGGACGGCAACGATCAGCAGGCAAAGCAGGCCGAGAACCATGATGACAAGACCGATCTCGCGGCCTGGTGGCAGTCCTTCGACGATCCAATTCTCAATCAGTTAGTCGCGCAGGAGCTTTCCTCAAATCTGGACGAAAAGATCGCGCTGGCGCGGATTCGCGAAGAGCGCGCCTACGTCGTGATCAGCCGCGCCGGACTCTTCCCCAGCATCGATACGTCCGGCTCGTACACCCGTCAGCGGTACAGCGCCAACACCCCCTTCGGATTCTTCCCGCAGCTCCTTCCGAGAGATGAGAACATCTATGAAGCCGGGTTCGACGCGAGCTGGGAACTGGATGTCTTCGGCGGTATCCGGCGCGGCGTTGAGGCCTCGAAAGCCGAGCTGGCCGCATCGATCGAGAACGAGCGCGACGTGCGCGTAACGCTGCTGGCTGAGGCCGCGCGCGATTACGTTGAGGTGCGCGCGCTCGAGCGCCGCATCCAGATCGCCAAGGCAAACTTGCGCGATCAAAGCGATTCACTGAGGCTTGCGCAGGCCCGTTTCGAGCAGGGCTTCGCGCCGGAACTCGACGTCTTCCAGGCGCGGTCGCTGTTGGAGACCACGCAGGCACAAGTGCCGGAACTCGAGAGTGAACTTGCGCAAACCGTCCATCGCATCGGCGTGCTACTGGGCCGCGAGCCGGACGCGCTTCAGGCCGAGCTCTCCGACGTAACGCCGATTCCGGGTATCGCGGATCCCGATGCGATCGCGGTGCGAATTCCAGCCGGCCTGCCTTCGGATCTGCTCCGGCGACGCCCCGATATTCGCGCCGCTGAGCGAGAGGTTGCGGCGGCCACGGCCCGCATCGGCGTGGCCACGGCTGACCTGTATCCCAAATTCTCCATCACCGGCACTGCAGGGCTCGAATCGATCAGCACCAGCGATTTCTTCTTCGGGACGAGCAGGATGTGGCAGGTCGGTCCAACGATGACCTGGCCAATTTTCGAGGGCGGCCGCATTCGCGCCAATATCGAGGTACGCAACGCGCAGGAAGAACAGGCGCTGCTCACCTACCGCAATACTGTGCTGATCGCGCTCGCCGAAGTCGAAGACGCGCTCGTCGCCTATGCCAAGGAGCGAACCAGACATCAGGCGCTGGCCGCTTCTGCCGAAGACTTCAAGCGCTCTCAGCTACTCGCACTCGATCGTTACGAAGAAGGTTATGCCACCTATCTCGACGTCCTTGAAGCGCAGCGATCGCTCTATACGGCGCAAGACTCACTGGCACAGAGCGATCAGCAAATAATCGACGACCTGATCGCTATCTACAAGGCGCTAGGCGGCGGTTGGCAAACCGACGCGCAAATTCGATCCGCTGATTCGGTAATCAACCTTCCCCCGGTCTCCGTTGCGCGCGCGGCGTTGCCTCCCCTTGCCTCTGCGCGCGGCGGCTCGACCGGGGGAACCTCTCCTTTGCAGGAGGTAAGAAATGGAAGCGGGCAGTGAGCATACGCAACCCTCCATCAACTCCGACCATCAACCGGACACTGCGGAGCGCGACGGCGCCGATCACTTAGCGTCGACAGAATCAAAGAGATCCTCATCGTCACCATCTCGTCGCGGGCGAAATCTTATTCTGGTCATCTTGATCCTTCTGGTCGCAGCGGCAGCCGCAGTACCGGGATGGCGCTATCTGTCTTCATATGAAGACACCGACGATGCGCAAGTCGATGGACATATCATCGCGGTCAGCTCTCGAATCAACGGTACCATCGTCGGCGTCTATGTGGTCGATACGCAGCCGGTCCGCGAAGGACAGCTTTTGGCAGATATCGATCCGGCCGACTATGTCGTCGCTATTGAAGGTGCGAGAGCTCGGCTGGGCCAGTCCCAGGCGCAGGTGGAATCGGCTAAGGCGGACTACGAGACTGCACTCAGCAAAGTCAGTCAGGACGATGCGACCAGCGCAAAGGCTGAATATGACGTGCCTCGGCTGGAAATCCTTGCGGCCGAAGGCGCCGGCCGACGGGAGGACTATCAGGAAAGCCTGCGCGTCGCGAAGGTGGCTCGGGCGACGGTCGATGCCGATCGCGCAAGTGCTAACGCTGCACTGAAAAATATCGCGTCTCGACAAGCGGAAGTTAAGGAGGCCCAGGCCGAGCTCGATCAGGCCTTGCTCAACTATAGCTACACCAAAATCACCGCGCCTATGAGCGGAGTGATCGGCAAGAAAAGCGTCGAACCGGGACAGCGCGTGCAGCCGGGCGAATCGTTGCTCGCGGTTGTGCCGCTCGACGACGTTTGGGTGACCGCCAATTTCAAGGAGGACCAGCTGCGCCGGATGCAGCCGGGTCAACCGGTCGATATTCACGTCGATGCGCTCGGCCGCACTTTCAAGGGATATGTAGATGGTCTGGGTTCGGCGTCGGGCGAGCGCTTCAGCCTGCTCCCGCCTGAGAACGCGACCGGCAACTACGTCAAAGTGGTACAGCGGATTCCAGTTCGCATCGATCTGGCAGCCGGCCAGAACATCAACCATCGCCTGGTACCGGGCATGTCCGTCGAGCCTACGGTGTGGCTCAAGTGAGCACGGCTCCGGCTAGAGGTCCGTCCGCAGCTGCCTCCGGCCCAAAGTACGCGATCAATCCATGGCCGATCGCGCTCACCGTGACGATCGCCACTTTCATGGAGGCGCTCGACTCGAGCATCGCCAACGTCGCGCTGCCGCATATCGCCGGCAGCCTGTCCGCGACCGCCGACCAGTCCACCTGGGTGCTGACCTCATACCTGGTCTCCAACGGAATCATTCTGCCGCTGGGCGCATGGCTGTCGGACGTGATGGGACGCAAGCGCTTCTATATGACGTGCGTCGCACTCTTCACAGCCTGCTCATTTCTATGCGGGATCGCGCCCTCGCTTGGCATGCTGATCTTGTTTCGCGTGCTGCAGGGAGCTGGCGGCGGCGGACTGCAGCCCAGCGAGCAGGCCATCCTCGCAGATACCTTTCCACCTGAACGCCTGGGCATGGCGTTCGCCATTTATGGGATGGCGGTTGTGCTAGCGCCCTCTATCGGACCGACACTGGGCGGTTGGATAACTGACAACTACAGCTGGCGCTGGATTTTCTATATCAACGTCCCGATAGGAATTATCTCGCTTCTGCTCACCAATCATTTCGTCCAGGATCCGCCCTATCTCAAGGAGCGCATGGAGGAGCAGCGCCGCCGCCATCACCGGCTTCGTGTCGATTACATCGGTATAGGTCTGATCGCGCTCGGCATCGGATGCTTACAGGTGGTGCTCGACAAGGGTCAGGAGGATGACTGGTTTGCATCGCACTTCATCGCGACGCTCTCGGCGATCTCGATCACCTCGATTGTAGCGCTGATCATCTGGGAACTCCGGAATAAGTCGCCGGTGATAGAACTGCGACTGTTCAAGAACTTCAACTTTGCCGCGGCCAGCCTGATGATGTTCGTGCTGGGCCTCGCACTCTACGCAGCCACCGCGTTGCTGCCGTTGTTCATGCAAGAGCTCGCAGGCTATACCGCGGAATTAGCAGGCTTGGTGTTGTCGCCGGGAGGTCTCGTCATGATCGTGACGATGCCTCTGGTCGGGCGTCTGTCGTCGCACGTGCAAGCACGCTGGCTCGCTGCCACGGGGTTCCTGCTCACCGGGCTTGCCCTATGGCGCATGACTCGCCTCGACCTCGATGCCAGTTTCAACACCTATACGCTCGACTACCTCTATCAACGTGTGGGCGTTGCCTTCATGTTTATCCCGATCAACACGCTGGCTTATCTCGACGTGCCGCCCGGGAAGAACAATCAAATTTCGAGCATGATAAACCTGTTCCGCAATCTGGGAGCCAGTGTCGGCATCTCGATGGTGGCGACCCTGACTCAGCGACGAGCGCAGCTGCATCAGGATACTTTCAGCATGCATACCAGCACCTACAATCCCGCGCTGCGCGATCAGCTCTCAGGCCTCACAAATAATTTGTTTCACGCGGGCATGAGCACCGCCGATGCGAGCCATCAGGCTCTGGGCCGCATGTACCTGACGATGCAAACGCAGGCAAGCACCGAGGCCTACCTCGACACGCTCAAGATTCTCGCGATCATCTGCCTCTGCATGCTGCCAATCTTCCCACTCCTCAAGAGCAACGACCCGCGCGCCAAGAAAACCATGGCGGTACATTGATTTTCATCAGCCGTAGTAGTCACCACCCTAGCCATTTCTTGAGTAACCATCTGCGCACTGGTCTCTGGCGCGTATCGAGGTATGCGTCGGCGGCCATCTTGATCGCCTGCGCCTGCGTTGGATACGGATGATTGACGCGTGCCAGCGCGCGCAGACCAATTCCCGCGCTCATCGCAAGTGAGAGCTCGGTTATCATTTCGCCGGCATGACTGGCGGCGACTGTGGCGCCCAGAATTTTATCGGTTCCTTCTCTCACGTGGATTTTGACGAACCCTTCGTCTTCGCCGTCGGTAACCGCGCGATCCACGTCATGCATCATCACGGTAAAAGTCTTGACCGGGATGCCCTTCGCGTTGGCCTCTTTGATGTACAAGCCAACGTGCGCAATTTCCGGATCTGTGTAAGTGCACCACGGAATAGCCAGCGCGCTCAGTCTCTCGCGTCCCCCAAATAATGCGTTGTGGATCACCAGCTGCGCAGCGGCGGTTTCAATGTGCGGGAATTTAGTCCCAGAGCACACGTCGCCGGCCGCATAGATTCGCGCGTTCGTGGTTTGCAGATAGTCATTGGTCGGAATTCCGGCATCCTTGTCATATTGCACTCCGGCCGCCTCCAGATTCATGCCTTCGACGTTGGGCGCGCTGCCGATGCCGACCAGGATCTCGTCAACCGTCACGGTCGATTTGCCGTCGTCGCCCAGCAGATCGACCAGTTTTTGATTTCCTTCCGTGCGCACGTTGATGGCTTCGGTGTTGAGATGGATGGCTATCCCATCGCGGGCCAAGGCGTCGGAAAGAATTTGCGCTGCGTCGCGCTCCTCATTGCCAAGGAACATCGGATCTTTTTGCACGATGGTTACTTGCGAACCCAATCGACAGAAGGCTTGCGCCAGTTCGCATCCGAGCGGACCGCCACCGAGAACAAGGAGGCGTCGAGGGCACTCTTTCAGGTCAAAGACATTTTCGTTGGTCAGATAGCCGGCCTTGGCGAGCCCCGCAATCGCCGGAACCGCGGGTCGCGCGCCACTGGCGACCAGTGCATTCTTGAAGCGCAACCTTTTGTCCTCAACCACAATCGCCTCAGGTCCGTCGAAACGTGCCTCCCCGAAATATAAATCGACACCCATCAGACTAAGGCTCTGTGCGGAAATTCGTCGGCTGATTCGCGCGCGCACACGTCGCATGCGCTCCATCACTGCTGAAAAGTCGACGCTGATACCGGTGGGTACTTGCGCTCCAAAGTTTTCCACATTGCGCATCTCTGCATACAATCGTGAGGTGCGAATAATCGCCTTGGAAGATATGCATCCGACGTTGAAGCACGCGCCCCCCAAACGATCGCGCTCAACAAGCGCCACCTTCGCGCCTACCTTGGCTGCATTCCGGGCTGTAAGGATTCCTGCAGGCCCAGCGCCGATGACTACTAGGTTGTATCTCTCTTGTGGCTCAGGATTTCGCCAGTCAGGAGGGTGAACGTGTTGTAGAATAGTTCGATCGCAGCCATTCGATGTCACATGAGATGACGCTGATTCCTCCCACGTCGAAGGTCCTGTCTGCCTATTAGTGCTCACAACCAACCGCCTCGAGCATTCGCATCGCGTAGTCCTTTCCCGATATATGGGCACTGACGCATCAGATTCCAGATCAGTTGGGAGCGATAGTTTTCGATCATCAATACAACAATGCCCTGATCGAGACCGAAATAATCCTCGCTGACCCAGCATTGGGATCCGTTGCGAGTAAGGGTCGGATTGAATCCGCTCGGCAAACGGTATTCTTTGATGATATCCGGATAATGCTCGAGAAAGTGGCGTGTCGCTGGTAGAGCGATTTCTGGCGCAAAAACTACTGACGCAAGCGTAGACGCCGGCGCGATCGTTCCATCGTCAGGCCCATACGGCACGCCCCGAGCCGTATAACCGAAAAAGCGCCGATCCCTGTCGTCTATTCTGAGTCGCTTCCAGCCTGGGCCGTCGCCAGCGGAGAATCCCCAGGAGTTTTCACCGTAGCCGCGAAACTCATGTGGATTGCGCAGTGCGTATTCGCGCTGAATGTAGGTAGCGCTACGGCTATTTTCGAAATAGTCACTACCCTTTTCGCGCATAAATCGATCTTGAATACCCCGGAAATCGATCCACGCGTGAGAAAACTGATGGATGAAGAGCGGGCCTGCATAGAGAAAATCGTGGCCGTACAGATTTTCCCATTGGTAAGTTCCGGTCCATGCCTGGTAGCAACTAGGAACCGGATAGGTCGGGGAGGCGATGGCCAAAACATAGAGAATGATCGCCTCGCTATAACCCTCCCATCCATAGTGGAGAAAACCGCGTTCCGGTTTCCATCCCTGAGGAAG
>JBEKLS010000048.1:0-26834 GCA_050010075.1 Binatus sp. (SeqCode)
CGCGTCGAGAATCAGCAGCGCGTTGCCGAAGGCGTAGCCGATTTCCTCGGCCGGGCCGGCGCCGCTCTCCATATAGTGGTAGCCGCAGCAGTTGATCGGATTCCAGTTGGGCACGCGCTCGACGGCGAATCGAATCAGCTCGGTGGAAAGCCGAAACGACAGCTCGGGATGAAAAATCGAGGTGCCGCGCGCCACGAATTCCTTGAGCAGGTCGTTCTGCGTCGTGCCGCGCAGCTCGGTCCATGGCACGCCATGCTTTTCGGCGACGACCAGGTACAACGCGAGGATGAACGGCGCGGTCGCGTTAATCGTCATCGAGGTGTTGATCGATTGCATTGGGATGCCCTCGAACAGGCGCTCCATATCATCCCAATGGCAGATCGAAACGCCCGCCTCGCCGACTTCGCCACGCGCGACCGGAGCGTCGGGGTCGTAGCCGTTTTGCGTCGGCAGGTCGAAGGCGATCGAAAGGCCGCGCTGGCCCTGCTTCAGATTTGCGAGGAAGCGCTCGTTGGCCTCGCGCGCGTCGCCGAAGCCCGCATAGGTGCGGATGATCCACGGCTCGCGGGGCGCGCGCGGTTTTTTCTCGGGTTCAGGCATCGCCACAAGGTTAGTTGTCGAAGCGGCGGGATTCCAGCCGCGGTCAGCGCCGATGGGCGGCGCGGGGCGTCGCTTCACCTTCGCGATAGCGGGCGAGCTCGGTGGTGATGCGATCGATTAGCTCGATTCCCGACAGGCCGCCGTGCTCGGCGATTTCGAGTACCGAGACTCCCGACTCGGCGCGAATTTTCGCAATAGCCTTGCGCGCATCCGACGCGCGATTCAGCTCGGATTTTGCCAGGTCGGCGAGATGCTCGAGATCTTTCTTGCGCGAATGTGGCGCGCGGCGATTGGTCAGCGCCGAGATGTCGCCGGCGTCGAAGTCGAACGGCGGCACACGGTTGAAGAGGACGGCGGCCGGCGCGAGATGAAGATTGCTCAGCTGCGCGTGAGTCTCGATCGTCTCGGAGATCGAAAGACTGTCGGCGGTGGTGACCTGGATGATCGCGCAATTGCGCCGATCGCGCAGCATCCGCGAGATGTTGCGCGCTTCCTTGCCGACCACGCTCTCGCCGAAGGTCGCGCGCGCGGCCGCCGGCATCTTGAGCAGGCTTAGAGCCTGGCCGCTGGCGGGCGCATCGACGACTATAATGTTGCGGGCGGGCACCTTGGCGTCATCCCGGCCGGCGTCATAGAAAATCTTCCCGAGCATCATCAGTTCGCGCAGACCCGGCGCGGCTTGCACGAAAAATTGATAGAGACGGCTGGCGAAGACGGCCTTCAGCAGCATCCGGCCCGGCACTACCAGGCGCAGATATTCTTCGAGCGCAGCGCGCCCGTCGAGCGTCATCAGCGAAAGATTGTGTGCGACGGGAGTCGGTGCGAATGACGACTCGACGCCGAAGGTCGCGGCCAGCGGCGCTCGCGTGTCGCATTCCATGACGAGCGCGTGCGCATCTGACAGCGTCGCGAGCTTGGCGATCGCGGCGCTGAGCGTGGATTTGCCGACGCCGCCCTTGCCGAGCAGGATGACGACGCGTCGGGCGAGAATTTCGTTCAGCATTTTTCAGGGGTGGAGATGTGCGTGGCCTTTGCGGAGCGGACTGAGGGGAGCCGGAATCTTGATTCGCGCGCAAAAGATGCGCGCTGTATTCGGACCCTCACCTTCATCCTCTCCCTTACAGGGAGAGGAGACAGAACCTCAGATTTAACATTCAACTGGTTCAGTATAGGAAAGGCTTTCCGAATTCAAAATAGCGCCAGCCTCAGTATTGCTTCTTGACAGTGTCGCGCGCGAGGTGCGACGGTCCGGCGAGAAACGTTGCGAGGATGGTGAATCGCCATGAGTATCTGCGCGAATCTGAATGTGGGGCTGCTCTTTCCGTTTCGAAATCCGCCGGCATGGCGCAAACCATTCGCCGACTTTTACGCCGATCAACTGGAGCAAACACGCCTCGCGGA
Organism: Binatus sp. (SeqCode); assembly: GCA_050010075.1. Lineage (GTDB taxonomy): Bacteria > Desulfobacterota > Binatia > Binatales > Binataceae > Binatus. Next base: position 2,002 of record JBEKLS010000048.1, read on the forward strand.
GCGGCTCGGCTACGATGAGATCTGGCTGACCGAACATCATTTCGCCGAAGACGGGTATTCGCCCGCGATCCTGCCGATTGCGTCGGCGATTGCCGCGATCACCGGGCGCATCCGCATCGGGACCTACCTGGTGCTGCTGCCGCTGCATAACGCGGTTCGCGTCGCTGAAGATGCGGCGACGATCGATATCATCTCCAATGGACGCTTCGACCTGGGCGTGGGCCAGGGATATGCGCCCGGGGAATTCGCGGCGTATGGCGTAAATCGAAAGACCCGCGCTGGGCGCCTCGAGGAAGGTATCGAGGTGATGCGAGGTGCCTGGACGAAGGACGATTTTTCATTCGCCGGCAAGCATTACAATGTGAAAAACATCCGCCTGATGCCGCGTCCGGTGCAGTCGCCTCATCCACCGCTGTGGATCGGCGCCGGCGCGCCAAAAGCGATTGAGCGCGCGGGCCGGATGGGCGTCAATTTCATGGGCCTCGCGAATCCGGAGGCGCAACAGATTTACGATGACGCGCTGCGCAAGGCCGGCCGCGATCCGCGAGATTTCTCCGCCGCGCAACTCCACTTCACCTACGTCGGACGCACCACCGACGAGGCGTGGGCGCATTCGCAGGATCATCTTCATTATATGATCACATGGTACATGCGATGGCTGGCGGAGGCGAACGACTACCTTGGCGCGGGGCAGCCTTCGCAGGTGCCAGAGCCGGCGAAGCTGCGCGATGCGCAGACCATGTTCCCGCTGCTGGTCGGCAGTCCTGACGAGGTCGCTTCGAAGCTCAACCATTCGTTCGGCAAGGTGCGGACGACGCATCTCGTGCTTGGGATGCATCTGCCGGGAATTGCGCCGGAACGAAGCCGCCGATCGATGGAACTCTTTGCGCGTGAGGTTGCGCCGCAACTCAAGCCATCTGCCGCCGCGTAGGCTGCGCGACAGATTTGCAGAAAGTTACGCTGAACCGGTTCGAAGCTACCAGCGGATAAGATTCGCGCCCCAGGTCAGGCCGCCGCCACATGCGTTGAGCATCACGATGCTGTTGTCGTGGATTCGCCCTTGCTCGAGCGCTTCGTCGAGCGCGATCGGCACCGACGCCGCGGAAGTATTGCCGTAGCGATCGATGTTGGTGAAGACTTTTTCCGGCGGCATCCCGAGGCGCTCGGCGACGGCGGAAATAATCCGCATGTTCGCCTGATGCGGCACGAACAAGTCGATATCTTCGAGCTTGACGGCGGCGCGATCGGCGACCAGGCGGCTGACCTCTTCCATGCTTTTGACGGCGATTTTGAACAGCTCGGGACCTTTCATGTGGATCGCGTCATCGGTGCATCGCCGCACTTCGGAATCGATCGTGCTGCGAGTGCCGGTGGCGCGGAGCGAGAGCAGGCCCCAATGCTCGCCGGCGGAGCGCAACAGGCTCGACAGCACACCGCGATTTCCCGGCTCGGTGACCATCACGCACGCGCCCGCGCCGTCACCGAACAGCACCGCCGTGCTGCGATCGTTCCAATCGACCATCGTCGAGAGCGCGTCGGCGCCGACTACGAGCACGCGGCTGAAGTCGCCGGCGCGCATCTGTGCGTCCGCGACCTGGACCGCGTAAACGAAGCCCGAGCATGCGGCGGCGACGTCGAACGCGGGTATCGAGGTGATACCGAGCCCGTACTGAATCTGGCAGGCGAAGGACGGGAACGCGTACTCCGAGGACACCGTGCCGACGATGATTGCGTCGAGGTCGGCGGCCGGGATTCCCGCGCGGTCGAGCGCAGTGCGGCTGGCCTCGATCGCGATCTGCGCGAGCGATTCGCCCTGGCGCATTGCGTAACGCTGCCCGATGCCGGTGCGCGTCCGAATCCACTGATCGGAGGTGTCCATGTACCGCTCGAGATCCTTGTTGGTCAGCGCGGTACGCGGGACGGCCCGTCCGGTGGCGACAATTCTTGAACCCATGGATGAACCGGTTAAGCCTGGTCAGCAGGCCTGAAGGCCAGCGTGGTGTTGGTGCCGCCGAAGCCGAATGAATTATTCAGCGCGATGCGAATCTTCCTGGCGCGCGCCTTGTTGGGCACGTAGTCGAGATCGCATTCGGGGTCGGGAACTTCCTGGTTGATAGTCGGCGGCATCATCTCGTTCTGAATCGCGAGGACGGTGTAGACCGACTCGATCGCGCCGGCTGCGCCGAGCGTGTGCCCGGTCATCGACTTGGTCGAACTGATCGAGAGCTTGGCCGCGCGCTCGCCGAAGACGTGCTTTACCGCCTGGGTCTCGGCGAGGTCGCCCTGCTCGGTCGAAGTTCCGTGCGCGTTGATGTAATCGACTTCGTTGGGATCGAGGTCGCTGTCCTCGAGACACATCCGCATACATTTGGCGGCGCCGCGACCCTGCGGCGCGGGCGAGGTGATGTGGTAGGCGTCGCTGTTGGCGGCGTATCCGCAAATTTCCGCGAGAATTTTCGCACCGCGCTTGATTGCGGCGTCGCGCTCCTCGAGGATCAGCGCGGCCGAGCCTTCCGACATCACGAAGCCGTCGCGATCCTTGTCGAACGGGCGGCTGGCTTTCTCCGGCGTTTCGTTGCGGGTCGAAAGCGCGCGCATCGCGACGAAGCCGCCGACGCCGAGCGAGGTGATCGCGGCCTCCGAGCCGCCGGTGATAGCGGCGTCGAGGTAGCCGAGCCGAATCATCCGGTACGCCTCGCCGATCGCATGGCTGCCCGACGCGCAGGCGCTGGTGGTGGCGAAGTTGGCGCCGCGCGCGCCGTAGCGAATCGAGATCTGGCCGGGCGCGAGATTGCTGATCAGCTTGGGGATGAAGAACGGGGTGACGTGGCGCAGGCCGGTGTCCATGAAGACCTTGTGGTACTCCTCGATGGTGCAGAGGCCGCCGATGCCGACGCCGATCAGCACGCCGACGTTGTCGGCGTTGTCTTCGGTGATTTTGAACCCCGACTGGCGCATCGCCTGCTCGGCGGACGCGACCGCATACTGGATGAAGGGGTCCATCTTTTTGACGTCGCGCTTTTCGATCCAGTCCTCGGGACTGAAATCCCGCACCTCGCCCGCAATCCTGGCGGGGAATTCCGAGGCGTCGAAGCGCGTAATCGGGCCGATACCGGACCGACCCGTCATCAGGGCGTCCCAGTTCTTTTCCACTCCAACTCCGAGCGGAGTCACCAGTCCAACCCCGGTAACCACCACGCGGCGCTCAAGCATTCGTCTCATCAGGCCCCTCATCCTCCATCGAGTTCAGGCTTAATCATCTATCAAAAAGCAACGCCGGTCGAGAATCCGGAAAGGTACAATGCACAGGGTCCTGCTAGTGAAGGCAAGCGAAGCCGGCCACCCGAATTCCCTAGAGTTCTCTCTCGGTGCCTGGGGTTATGCGACGCGAGAACTATTCTCGTGGGAGCTTGTCGCTCTTGATGAGTTCCGCCGTTACTTTGCTGAGCGGAATCCGCTTTTCGTGCCGACGCGACTGCGAAACGAGCATGTCCTGAATGTCTTCCCACAGCTCTCGATGCTTTGTCAGGTCGATTTGAACGGCCACCTTGCTGCCCTTGTCGTCGGTCATATACTGGATTCCGGTCATGGCTTCGCTTCCTCCACGCGGAGTGATCGATCTCACGCCAGTCGGATGATTTTGTCATCGCAGTTCCGTCGGACACGATTGCGTGTCCGCAGATTCACGGCCTTGCATCCAAACTTGAACGGATGAAACAATTTAGGGGTGACTCTCAGTAATCCTGCAGACGATCCGTTTACCAAACTCGCGCAAAATCTGGGCGAACTCGAGATTGTGATCGGTGAGCGTGCGCGGCCTGCGATTGCCGGGGTGCGCGAAGGTCTGCGCGATGCGCTGGCGTGCCGCGAGCGGGGCGATATGGCAGGGTCGATTGCGGCGATTCGCGTCGCGATGGAACGGCTGGCCAATCTCGGCAGCTCGCTTGACCCGGAAGAAGGCGCGATGATGCGGCTTATAGCGGAGCGCTTCACGGCCGCGCTCGGCGCCGGTCAGAAAGGGGACGCTAAGAGCACCGTGGACGTGATGCGTCGCAAAGCCGGCGATATCAAGGACGACGGCAGCAAGGATTGGTGACCGCGATTCGGGTGTCGTCGAGTCGCGCGCGTCCTGCAGGTGCTTTCAGAAATCCGCTAAACCAAAACTGGCGGCTCTAACGACCGCCCCAAACCACGCGTGGTGAATTTTTGGCGACTGCAGCTCAAATCAAAGTGAATCGGTCCGACCTGGATCAAACCTGTATCAACGCGATTCGCGTCCTGACTATCGACGCCGTGCAGAAGGCCAACTCCGGGCATTGCGGCCTGCCGATGGGCATGGCGCCGGCGGCGTACCTGCTCTACACGCGGTTTATGCGCCACAACCCGAAGAATCCAGGATGGTTCGGGCGCGATCGCTTCGTGCTCTCGTGCGGGCATGGCTCGATGCTCCTCTACAGCCTGCTCTATCTCACTGGCTACGACCTGTCGCTCGACGACATCAAGCAGTTTCGCCAACTCGGCAGCCGCACGCCCGGGCATCCCGAGCATGGCCTGACGCCCGGCGTCGAGGTTACTACCGGCCCGCTCGGCCAGGGCGTCGGCAATGCCGTCGGCATGGCGCTGGCGGCGAAGCATCTCGAGGCGCGCTTCGAGCGTGACAAGTCGGCCCTGTTCGACCATCGCATCTTTGGTATTTGCAGCGACGGCGACCTGATGGAAGGCGTCGCCAGCGAGGCGGCATCGATCGCGGGCCACGTCGGTCTGGGCAACATCGTTTTTCTTTACGACGACAATCACGTGACGATCGACGGACACACCGACCTCAGCTTTGACGAGGACGTGGTCAAGCGATTCGACGCGTATAAGTGGCATACGCAGGATGTCGCCGATGCGAACGATCTCGCGGCGCTGTCGAAGGCGATCGAAAACGGAATCGCGGAGACGAGCCGGCCGTCGCTGATTCGGGTGCATTCGATCATCGGCTATGGCAGCCCGCATAAGCAGGGCACCTCGGCGGCGCATAGCAATCCGCTCGGCGTCGAAGAGGTCAAGCTGACCAAGGAATTTTACGGATACCCGACCGAGCCGCCGTTCTTCGTGCCCGACGATGCGCTCGCGCACTTCCGCGAATGCGTCGAGCGTGGGGCCGAGCAGGAGTCGGCGTGGAGCGCGAAGTTCGAAGGTTACGCCAGGCAGCATCCGGCTGAGGCGAAAGAATTTCAGGCAGCGCTCGCGAAGGAGCTGCCTGCTGGATGGGACGCCGATCTGCCGGTCTTTACGCCCAAGGACAGCCTGGCGACGCGCGTGTCAGCCTCGCAGGCGCAGGCCGCTATCGCGAAGAAAGTTTGGTTCCTGTTTGGCGGTTCCGCCGACCTCAACGAGTCCACCTTCACCGACGTCAAGGACGGCGGCGATTTCGAGCGCGGAAATTTCGAGGGCCGCAACGCGCATTTCGGAATCCGCGAGCACGGCATGAGCGCCATTCTGAACGGTATCGCGCTGCACGGCGGATTCATCCCGTACGGCTCGAGCTTCCTGTGCTTCACCGACTACGCGCGGCCGTCGATTCGGCTGGCGGCGCTGATGGCACAGCAGGTGGTGTTCGTCTTTACGCATGACTCGATTGGCGTCGGCGAAGACGGCCCCACGCATGAGCCAATCGAGCACGTGGCATCGCTGCGCGCGATTCCAAATCTCACCGTAATTCGTCCCGGCGACGCGAACGAGGCGGTCGAGGCGTGGCGGACCGTGATGACGCATACGCACGGCCCGGTCCTGCTGGCGCTGTCGCGGCAGAAGATGCCGACGCTCGATCGCACGAAGGTGGCGCCCGCCAGCGGCGCCCGGCGCGGCGGGTATGTGATAAGCGAAACGCCAGGCCGTCCCGCGGACATCATTTTGCTCGGCGCCGGATCGGAATTGTCGCTGGTCGTCGATGCGAAAGCCAAATTGGAAGAGCAGGGCAAGTCGGTCCGCGTCGTCAGCATGCCGAGCGAGAACATTTTCGAACTGCAGGACCAGGCCTATCGCGACTCGGTGCTGCCGCCGAGCATTCGCCGCCGGCTCGCGGTCGAAGCGGGCGCGACCATGTCGTGGTACCGATGGGTCGGGCTCGACGGCGACGTTCTCGGGATGACGACTTACGGCGCGTCGGGCAAGTCTGAAGAAGTGATGAAGCATTTCGGCTTCACGGTGGACAACGTGGTCGCGCGCGCGCTTAAATTGCTCTCACGCTGAGCAGCTCGCAGGGTAAGTGCATGTCCGAACCGAAACTGATCATTCTCAACGACGCGCAGGAACTTTACGTCCGCGCCGCCGAAGAAGTGGCGCACATAATCGGCGAAGCGATCTGCACTCACGGCGAGTTCACGTTCGCGCTGTCGGGCGGTTCGACTCCGGCGGCCACTTACGACCTGCTGGCGACGCGGTTTCGCCTGAGCGTCGATTGGAAGGAACTGCAATTTTACTGGGGCGACGAGCGATGCGTCCCGCCCGATAACGCCGAGAGCAACTATGCGATGGCGAATCGCACGATGCTCAGCAAGCTCGGGCTGCGGCCCGACCAGGTGCATCGGATGCGCGGCGAAGATCCGCCAGCGTCGGCGGCCCTTGCCTACGAAGATGAACTGCGCAAACGATTCGGCGTCGCCGACGGCGAATTTCCGCGCTTCGATCTGATCATGCTCGGGCTGGGTGACAATCGTCATACTGCGTCCCTGTTTCCGGGCGATCCCGCGATTCACGAAACGCAGCGCATGGTGGTTGCGGTCGAGGTGGACGCCGAGCCGCGCAAGCGCCTCTCCTTCACGCCGCCCGTCATCAACAATGCGCAGCGCGTGATGTTCCTCGTGGCGGGGCAGGGCAAGGCGGCGGCGGTGAAGGACGTGCTGCAGGGGCCACGCGACCCCGACAAGTTTCCCGCGCAGATCGTCGCGCCGCATAACGGCGAGGTGATTTGGCTGCTCGACAAGGCGGCCGCCAGTCTGCTTTCTCCGCGCTGAATCGGGCACTATAGAAGCGATGCTTCGATTCGTATTGCGCCATTTCACCGCCATCCTCATCCTTGCCGCAATCAGCGCCTGGGCGGTGTTCTACCTGCCCAACACTCCGACCTGGGCCGTGCTCAAGATGAAGCAGGCGATCGACGCGCATGACGGCGAAGGCGCTTCGCAATACGTCGACTTCGAAAGCGTCGTGAAGCATGCGGGCTACGAAATGATCCAGAAGCAGGGCGGCACCGACCCTCTGAGCGCGATGCTCGGTAATGCGGCGATCGACATGCTCACTAAGCCGATGGCGCAGATGGCAAAGGCATGGGCTGTGCAAAAGGTCGACGACGGCGCGCGCGAGGTGCAGATGCCGGGCGCGGCGGTCGCCGGTTCGCTCGTGCTGCTGCATCGCAACGGCGACACCGCGTACACGGACTTCACCGACAACAAGGGGCAGGAGTGGGAAATTCACCTGGCGCGCGGCGACGACGGCTACTGGCGCGTCACCGAGGTGAAGAACATCGAGCAGCTACTGCAAAAGCTCCAGCAGAATCAGCACGTCTCGCCATAGAGGGCACATTACGGGCATGTTTCGCCGCCCGTTCGCACCCCTGCGTTTACTCTCTTGCCAGCGACAGCTACAATAGACCGCACGCGCGGGCGAACCTGAGGAGGCTCGGCCGCGTTTTAGTATTCAGTACAAAATGAGACGTCCAGACATAAGAAATTTAGCGATCGTCGCCCACGTCGATCACGGCAAAACTACTTTGGTCGACGCGATGCTGCGGCAGTCGGGCGTGTTCCGCGCCAACGAGCAGGTCATCGATCGCGTGATGGATTCCAACGCGCTCGAACGCGAGCGCGGCATCACGATCATGGCCAAGAACACCTCGATCCTGTGGGGTGACACGCGCATCAACATCGTCGATACTCCCGGCCACTCGGATTTCGGCGGTGAGGTCGAGCGCACGTTGTCGATGGTGGACGGCGTGCTGCTGCTGGTCGATGCGTGCGAGGGGCCGCTGCCGCAGACGCGCTTCGTGCTCAAGAAGGCGCTCGAGTCGAACCTGCCCGCGATTCTCTGTATCAACAAGATCGATCGTGCCGACGCGCGCGCGCCCGAGGTGCTCGACGAGGTTTACGACTTGTTCATCGACCTCGGCGCCAACGAAAGCCAGCTCGATTTCCCTGTGCTCTACACGCAGGCGCGCGCCGGTACCGCGTCGCTCAAGCTCGACGTGCCGAGCGAAAACCTGGTGCCGCTCTTCGACGCGATCGTCGCGCATCTGCCGGGGCCCGAAGTCGATCCCGACGCGACGCTGCAATTTCAGGTCAATAACATCGACTACGACGACTACGTCGGACGCCTCGCGGTCGGCAGAATTATCGCCGGCTCGATGAAAGCGTCGCAGAATTATTCTCTGTGTCGGCGCGATGGCAAGACCGTCGTCTGCAAAGTCGCCCACATCTACGGATGGCAGGGGCTGACGCGCGTCGAGCGCGATACCGCCAGCGCGGGCGAGATAGTGATCGTGGCCGGCGTCGAGGACATCGCCATCGGCGAGACGATCGCCGACCTCGAAAACCCGCGTCCGCTGCCGCCGATCCGCATCGACGAGCCGACCGTGGCGATGACATTTTCGGTGAACAATTCGCCGTGGGCGGGACGCGAAGGAGATTTCGTGACCTCGCGCAAGCTGGGCGAGCGAATCGAGTTCGAGGCGCGCCGCAACGTGAGCACCCGCGTCGAGCAATTGACGCCTGACGCGTGGCGCGTGATGGGCCGCGGCGAATTGCAGCTCGCGGTGATTGTCGAAACGATGCGGCGCGAGGGCTACGAGATGCAGGTCTCCAAGCCCACCGTCATTACCAGGCAGTCCGGCGGCGAGATCCTCGAGCCGATGGAGCTGCTGGTCATCGACATCCCGGCGGAATGCATCGGGGTCGTCACGCAAATGCTCTCGACGCGCAAGGGCAAGATGCGCACGATGGTCACGCATGCGAGCAGCCGGGTGCGACTGGAGTACGACATTCCCGCGCGCGGGCTGATCGGATTTCGCGGCAAGTTCCTCGAAAACACGCGCGGCAACGGGCTGATGAATACGCTGTTCAACGGTTACGCGCCGTGGGCGGGAACGATTCGCTCGCGCGCGAACGGGGCGATGATCTCCGATCGCGAGGGCGTCAGCACGCCTTACGCCATCTTCCATTTGCAGGAGCGCGGTATATTCTTCGTCGGACCCGGCGAGCCGGTTTACGAGGGGATGATCGTCGGCGAGTATGCCCGTGAGATAAACTTGCCGGTCAACGTATGCCGTGAAAAAAAGCTCAGCAACATGCGCGCGTCGGGCCACGATGAAGCAATTCGGCTGTCGCCCGCGCGCATCCCGACGCTCGACGCGGCGCTCGAATGGATCGACGAGGAGGAGCTGGTCGAAGTCACGCCGAAATCGGTGCGGCTGCGCAACCGCGTCCTTAAGACCGCGCTCAGGAACAAGCATCGTGCGGGATACATCGACGCGCCGCCGTCGGAGATGGCCGAGAGCAACTGATCGGTTCGCGGGCCAGGCGCGCGGCGCCACCTCCCTGCTCCTGGCGGCGTCGCGGCAATGATGAGACTGGTCCGAATCGCCGCGGTAATCGCGCTCGTCTTCGCACTCCTGTTCGGCGCGGCGGCGGCGCTGATCGCAGTCAACCAGGCGCGCATCGTCGTTTACGTTCTCGCCTCGGTCCACAATCGCACCGGCGTCCAGATCATTCCGCGCTCGAGCTCCGTTCATCTCAGCACGCATCTGATTGTCGATCTCGACCATCCGCAGGTCATCGCCAACGGCCATGAAATCGTCAAGCTGCAATCGCTCCGCGCCGTCATCTCGTACCATTCGATCTTCACCAGTACCGGTCTCCCGCTTTATCGGCTGACCGCGGTCAAGCCCCAGATAACGCTGCCGGTCAGCTCCACCAACACGGCGGCAATCTCGATGCCGCGCCCCGGCACCCCGACCATCGATGCGATTCAGGACGCGCTGCATGCCCTGTCGCGGATTTGCTGGCGTGCGGAGGCGAGCGACGCGACCGTGAACTATGCCGACGGCACGGGACTCGCCACTCATGTCGGAATGGTTGCGTTCCGCACCCGCCGAGAGCCTGAGCGCTGGCGAGTGGGGTTCAGCGGCGCGCTGGTCGGCTCGCGAATTTCGGGAGCGCAGATCAGCGGGAAAATGAGTATGGGCACGAGCGCGGATTCACGGCCGGGGGAATTTGGGCGCGGCGACGTATGGACCTGGAACGTGCCGCTGGAAGGAATCGAGGTGGAAGGGTTCGTTTTGCAGGGCCTCGTCCAGACCACGTTGAAATTTTCGCTTCACAACGACGGCTCGATGACCGGCGAGACCGACACTGGTTCGCAAAGCCTGGTGCTCAAGAGCGCGCGGCTCGCCGCGCCGGTTGAGCTCGGCGCCTACTCACTGCATGCCGGCTTCGACATCACCGACGGCAAATATTCCGTCACGAAAATCGTTTTGCGCCACGTCAACGCGGACGTGCTGTCGGGCGACACCGAACTGCTTCACCCGGATGGCGCGCAACCGCTGCTGGGCATCCGCCTCGGCGGCTTCCACTTCGACGCGAACTCGGTCAAGCAGCGATTGCTCGGGGTCCGCCATCTGCCAGCCGACGTGGTCGATATGCTCAAACGGCTCGGGCCTGGCAGGGTAACGGTCGGCGCGGCGACGCTGAGCGCCGCACTCGAAGAGATCAAGACTGCTCCGCTCGAAACGATTCGCAAGAATCTGGTGGTGAGCGGCACCATCCAGAATATCGGCTTTATACTTCCAGCCGATACGAAACTGCCGCCGGTTCAAAATCTGAGCGCGCAGCTTACCTACTCGAAAGGCCTGCTGACGATTTCGCAGGGCACCGCGAAGTTTGGAAACTCCTCGGTGAGTGGCCTGGCCGCCAGCGCCAACCTCGTCAATGGAGTCGAAGGCGCCGACTACAAAACCAGTGTGACCGTCGACGCCGATCTCGCTGAACTGTTTCCGGCAATCGCCAACACGCTCGAGTTGTATCAACTGCGCGAACGCGATCGTCTCCAGCACCTGAGCGGCCAGGTTGAAGTGACCGCCAGCGCGTCCGGCAAGGCGAGCGTGAAGACCTACATCCCGCCCAGGGATTACCAGGTGCGCGCCGACGCGATCGGCACCGTTCTCACGATCAAGGGTTCGCCCGGGCCGCTGAAAGTTTCACGCGGCACTATCACTCTCAGTCCGGGCTCGGTCCGGCTTGATCGCGTGATGCTGGCGGCCACCGGCGGCGACGCTACACTCGACGGCACGGTGAATTTCGCCAAGGGCGTCTCGGTGCATGATCTGACGCTGGGCCTGCATGACTTCCCGTCGGAGATATGGCTGGCTCTGCTGGTTGATCCGTCCGACTTCAGCGTCAGCGGTCCGATTGGCGGCAAAGTTGTCGTCAACGGCAATCTCGCAACGCCCGGCGGCGTGTTGCCCGAGGGCAAGCTGACGCTCGCGAAGGGCGACGTGAAATTCAACTTCCTGCGCGCGCCGATCCTCGTTCAGGGTGCGACCCTCGCAATGCATCGCCATGAGGTCATCTTGTCGATGCCGGGCTCGAAGCTCGAGAACCAGGCGATCAACTTCACGGTCACCGTTCCTGACTACTCTCATCCCTCGATTCGCATCGACGCCGTGGTGCAGAAACTCGACCTCGAGGTGATGACTTTTATCCGGATGCCGTGGTCGCCGGCTCATCCGCCGCTCCATTTTCCGGTTCCTTGCAGCGGCCATATCGAAGCGCGCGAGGGAAATCTCTCCGCGTTTCAGATGACGAACCTCACCACTGACTTCACGCGCTCACCCAAAGGCGACTGGCACGTCTACAACATGAGCGCGAACGCCTATCGCGGAACGATGCGGCTGGATCTCGTCGGCCGCGCTCCCGACAACTGGATTCACATTAAGGCCGGCGTCACCGACATCGACCCTGCGCCCATCTTCATGCTCAGCGGCAAGGAGAAGCAGTCGCCGCTGGTGGGTCATCTGTTTCTCGGGACCGATGTATGGGCCAACACCGACACCAACTTCTTCGAGACTCTCGCCGGCGACATCACCGTGACGGTCCGCGACGGAACCCTCAACAAGTTTACACTGCTCTCGCGCCTGCTGAGTTTTATCGACATCAAGAACTGGCTGAGCGCGCAGATTCCCGATCCGCGCATCAACGGCCTCCCGTTCAAAACGATCTTCACCGACTTCAAGGGCAAGGGCGGGCTCTTCTATACCGATAACTTCGCGCTGAAGGGTCCCGTGATGGACATCACCGCAAACGGCAGCGTGCAGTTCGGGGCCGACACCGTCGATATGCAGGTCGGCATGTTCCCGTTCGACACCGTCGACTGGGTCTTGAACCACATCCCGTTGATCGGAACCCGCATCGGAGAAGGCACTGGCAAACTGGTCGCGGCGTACTTCCACGTCAGCGGTCCCCTGAACAATCCGTCGATCGTGCCGCAGCCGATCACGTCGGTGGCGCAGTTCATCAAGAAGACGCTCGGGATGCCGATCAACATCATTCGCCCGAACACGATCAAGTGAGCCGGCCGCGGCCAGCGCTGATCGTATTTTGCCGCGAACCCATCGCTGACGAGGCCAAAACGCGATTGATCGGCAAGATGACGCCTGTCGCCGTGGCGAAATTAGCCGACGCGTTCATTCGCGACACGCTTGCAAAGGCTGTCACTGTGCGGCCGTCGCGCATCGTCATCGCGGGCAGCGCGCGCGGCGGCGCCGAACGCAGCAATTATTTTCGGCGTCTCGCGCGGCGATTCGGCGCCGACTTGATCGATCAAGGTGACGGCTCATTGGGCAGGCGAATGGCGCGGGCACTTGCGCTATTTTCATCTAACGGCGCTCTGCTGATCGGCACCGACACACCTTCGCTTCCTTCGCCGTTGCTTGCGCGCAGTTTCGATGCACTGCGGCGAAATCCAGTAGTGATCGCGCCGAGCCTCGACGGCGGCTACTACGCAGTCGGCGTGCGCGGCGCGATGCCCCCGATTTTCACCGGCATCCGATGGGGCAGCGGCGGCGTATTCGATGCAACCGTCAAGCGTCTCGAGCGCGCCGGCATTTCGTACGCGCTCGGTCCCGCGTGGTACGACATCGACCGGTGGCCGGACGTGATGCTGCTGGCTGCTCAACTGCGGCTGCTGGCGCGGTCGCGTCGGCGTGGGGATTCGTCGCCATGCCCTGTCACCGAGTCGGTCCTCGAGCGGCTTGGAGTCCTGCAATACGATCGCTAAAGTACCCCGATGAGCGCCTGAAACGGCCGTTGATTCATGATCGAGCTGATTCTCTACACCCGAAACGATTGCGAGTTGTGCCGCGAGATGGAAGACGTGGTTGCAGCCGAGTTGCCGAATTTCGACGCGCGCATCCGGCGCATCGAGATCGACGGCGACCCCGGCCTCGAGGCGCAATTCGGAGTCGAAGTGCCGGTTCTGTTCGTGAACGATCGCAAGGCGTTCAAGTATCGATGCACTCCGCGCGAATTGCGCAAGCGTCTGGCGCGCGAGGCGCGGGCCTGAGATGCCGGCGCGAACTCCGCATCGTATGCAAGCGATCCTCGTGACTACCGGCACCGAGGAGCAGGCGGTCTCGATGGCGCGCGCTCTGGTCGGTGAAAGGCTGGCGGCCTGCGTCAACATCGTCGGCCCGGTTCGATCGATCTATCGATGGCGCGACGCGGTCGAAGACGATCGCGAGTACCTGCTGATCATCAAGACTCGTGCGACTCTTTATATGAAAGTCGAGACGCGCGTCCGCCAACTGCATACCTACGAGGTCGCGGAAGTTCTCGCGTTGAACGCGGATCGCGGCTCGCCACCGTACATCCAGTGGCTGCTTGATTCGACCGGCCCGCAGCGCGCGCCAGCGGCCCGGCGTCCCGCGAAACGCGCGACGGCTCGGCGCGGACGCTCGCGATGATCAGGATTGCGATTGCAGGCACCGGCGCGATTGCGGAGCGCGCGCATATCCCGGCGCTGAGGAGTGTCGCCGACGCTCAGATCGTCGCGCTGCAAAGCCGCACAGCGGACAAGGCCGAGCGCGTCGCGCGGGCTGCGTGGCCTGACGAAGCGGGTCGCCCGAAGGTCTATTCCGATTTCGACGAAATGTTGGCGCGCGAACGGCCTGACGCGGTCGGTATCTTCACGCCGAATCATCTGCATTGTGAATTTGCCGTAAAGGCGCTCAACGCAGGCGCGCACGTGCTGGTGGAAAAGCCGATGGCCCCCACCGCTGCGGCCGCGCGCGAAATGGTTAATGCGGCGGCGAAAGCGCGGCGGGTGCTGATGGTGGCGATGCAGCGGCGCTTCGGCGGAATCGAGCGTGCAATCAAGGAAGCCATTGCGGGCGGTGCGATCGGCAGGCCGCATTTCATTCGCGCGCGGCTTTCGCACGGCGGTCCGGATTCCTGGGCGCCCGGGCAGAAATGGTTCACGACGGCTTCGGAAGCGGGCGGCGGCGCGATGCTCGATCTTGGCGTTCACGTCGCCGATCTGGCCATCTGGTACATGGGCGAGATCGATTCCGTCTCGGGACAGGTCGGCACTGTCGCCAAACAGATCGAAGTCGATGACACGGGCGCGATGATCCTGCACTTCAAGTCCGGTGCTATCGGCGTCGTCGAGGCGAGTTGGAGCAGCATGCCGCCGCTCTCGGCCATCGAGATTTACGGGACCGAGGGTAGGGTGATGACCGGTTATCCGCGTAACGACATCTCGATTCTGAAGACCGACGGCACTCCGGCGCCCGGATTCTCGCGCGACGAGGTGATGAGCCGCTTCGACCCGCGCGATCTGCTGGCGCCGTTTCGTGAACTCGCAGCAAACTTCGCCGGCGCGATTCAAGGACGCGCGATCGCATCGCCCGACGGCAACGACGGAGTGCGCGCGGTCGAAGCCGTCGAGTCCTGCTATCGTTCGTCGCGCACCGGCAGTCGAATCAAGCTGCCGCTCGATTCATAATTCATCCATGTTTCGCGAGTCGATCAAAAAAATGGCGGCGTACCTGCCCGGCGAGCAGCCGCGGCCGGGCCAGCGCCTGATCAAGCTCAACACCAATGAGAATCCCTATCCGCCGTCGCCGCGGGTGCGCCGCGCGGTGGCGAAAGCGATGGCGGGATCGGCGCTGCGACTGTATCCGGCGCCGCGCGCCGACGAGTTCGTGGCGAGCGCGGCGAAAATCTATTCGATCCCGCAGAAAATGATCATCGCCGGCAACGGCTCAGACGAGCTGCTCGCGATGGTGTTCCGTGCGACGCTCGGAATTGGTGACACCGTCGCGTATCCAGTGCCGACCTATTCGCTCTACGACACCTTGGCGCTGGTGCAGGAAGCACGAATCCTGCATATCCCGCTCGGCAGCGACTTCGCGCTGCCGCTCGACGCGCTCGCGGACGCGCGCGCCAATCTCACGATCGTTTGCAGTCCCAATTCGCCGTCGGGCACGCTGACGCCGGCCCGCAGCCTCGGCGCATTGGCGAAACGCCTTAACGGCAGACTGCTGGTGATCGACGAGGCGTATGTGGATTTCGCCAACGACAATGCGCTCGGCCTCGTGCGGCACCATCGCAATGTCGTCGTGCTGCGCACACTGTCGAAGTCCTACTCACTGGCAGGAATGCGGCTCGGCCTCTGTTTTGCGCATCCGCCGGTGATCGATGCGCTGATGAAGGTCAAGGATTCCTATAATCTGAGCCGCGTCGCGCTGGCTGCAGGAGCCGAAGCGCTGCGCGACGACGGCTGGATGCGGCGCAATGTCGCAAAAGTAATTCGGACCCGGACCCGGACCGAGGCGCGGCTGCGCAAGCTCGGCTTTATCGTGCCGCCGTCGCAGGCCAACTTCGTGCTCGCGCGCATGCCCGGTCGAGACATGGCGCCGGTGACGCGCGGATTGCGGCGCGCCGGAATCCTCGTGCGGCATTTCGCGACACCGATGCTGCAGGACGCCGTCCGAATCTCGATTGGAACGCCGGCCGAGATGGACGCGCTGTTCAAGGCGCTTGAGCCGCTGGTGCGCGCGGCTCCTTCCAAATCGAAATCGAAGCGCGCAGTCCAAACGCGGACCGGCTGAATTCGATGGCGGCGATCAAGCGTCTGTTCGGAAATTTCCGATCGTCCCGCGCAAAGAAATCCGACTCCGAAGCGCGCTCGAAGATTGAGTGGGTGGTAGCGGGGCTGGGAAATCCCGGCGAGGAATATTCCCGCTCGCGTCACAACCTGGGCTTCATGACGGTCGACCGAATCGCGAAGACGAAAGGCGTCGAACTCGGCCGCCGCAGATTCAAAGGCGTCACCGCTGAACTCACGCTCGCCGAAAAACCCGCGATCCTCGTAAAGCCGCAGACGTTCTACAATCTCAGTGGCGAGTGCGTTTCGGACCTGCTGGGATATTTCAAGATCGTGCCGCAGCAATTGATCGTAGTCCATGACGAACTCGATCTCGAAGCGGGACGGCTGCGAATCAAGCAAGGCGGCGGCGACGCCGGCAATCGCGGCGTCCGTTCAATCGCAGAGTCGCTCGGCACGACGGACTTTATTCGAGTCCGCATCGGCATCGGCCGTCCCGCCGGTTTCACTGTCGAAATGGAACCCGGCCGCCAGCCGAAAACCGAAGAAAACAAGGACTACCTGCTGCGTCCGATGACCACCGCTGAAAGGCAGGCCTTGGCGCCAATCCTTGAACGTGCGGCGAGCGCGGTCGAGGCGATTGCAGAGCGCGGACTGGAAGCCGCGATGAATCGCTACAATCAGCGCAGTTAAAGTACATAAGGAGACTGTGCTGATAACAAATTGTTGTAAAGTATAAGCAGTCTGTTGACAGAGCAGCGGGCGCCACGCTAAGCATCAAAGCACAGGAGACCTCGTCGCACTCGAGCGGGTAAAGTCTTGCGTTCTGCTCAAAATGCCTCTGCGATTCGCACGAATACGACAGGATCCTGGTCGGCCGCCGGCGGCCTTATGCGCCGAACAGTTTAATAATTTTACATTCCACCGTAGAGGGCCATGTTTGACGAAAACAAGATTCGCTTCAGGAGCGCGGAGGAAGCTCTGCGCTTTTATTTTCGCTTGCGCGAGCTGCTGCGCAGCGGACGGACGCGAAGGTTGATGGCGCACGAGCTGCCAGAAGACGCGTGCACGGCGGCTGCCAATGCGTTCGACGACCACCGTTGCATCGGCTGGTGCATGCGCGGTCTCGACGACATCGCGCTGTGGCTGCTCAGCGAAATTTATGCGCCGACCAGCTTCGGCGTGCGGCGGCGTTCCTATTCGCACGCTTGCACGGTGGGCCGGCTGGAGTTCCCACATCGCGAGTTCCGGCTGCGTGAAGTGCGCATGATCCACGAGCATGCCCTCAGCGTTGTGAAACGCGGGTTGCGCGAGCTGGGAATGATTCGCGGCCGCCAGTTGGAAGTCGTGCGCGAACGCAGACGTATCCCGACCCGCAACCGGGCGCATCTGCGGGGCAGCGAGGCGGTGAGTCGCGGATAGTTACTACGCCTCGGGCTATTCCGCGCGGTCAGAATTCCTGTACGCTTGAGCATCACTGCGTTCTGCGCAGTCCTGGGCGAACGGAATTGGCGAAGCGGACCGTAAACGAAAACGAAGCGAATCAACAAGCGGCGGCGCTCGCTCGTGGGGCCACGGAACTGATTTCTCAGCCGGAGCTTGCCGCCAAAATTGCGCTCGGCCGCCCGCTCAGGATCAAGCTGGGGATGGATCCGACCGCGCCCGACTTGCACCTGGGTCACACCCTCACGCTCAAGAAGCTGCGCGATTTTCAAAACGCCGGCCACACCGTAATTTTCCTGGTCGGCGACTTCACCGCGATGATCGGCGATCCGACCGGCCGATCCGAGACACGCAAGCCGCTGTCGCGCGAAGAGATCGAGCGCAACGCCGATACTTATCGCGACCAGGCGTTCAAGATACTCGATCGCGATCTGACCGAGGTCCGTTTCAACAGCGAGTGGATGAATGACCTCGGCGTGCGCCGCCTGATCGAGATTACCGCCAAGGTGAGCGTCGCCCGTATTCTCGAGCGCGACGATTTCGAAAAGCGGCTCGCGGCCGAGGAGCCGCTGTTCCTGCACGAACTGCTTTATCCCGTCATCCAGGGATACGACTCGGTCGCGCTCGAAGCCGATCTCGAGATTGGCGGCACCGATCAGAAGTTCAACATGCTGGTCGGCCGCGAGCTGCAACGGCATTACGGACAGGCGCCGCAGGCGGTGATGACGATGCCACTGCTCGAAGGCCTCGACGGCGTGCGCAAAATGTCGAAGTCATACGGCAACTACGTTGCTCTCACCGACAAGCCCGAGGACATGTACGGCAAGCTGATGTCGGTGCCCGACCAGCTGATGGTGCGATATTACGAGCTACTCACGAACGCGGCGCCCGACGAGATCGCGGCGGTGAAGTCGGGCGGGATGCATCCGATGGAAGCGAAGAAACGCCTCGCGCGCGCGATCGTCACCGAGTATCACGGCGCGGATGCAGCGACGCGCGCCGAGCAATACTTCGAGAGCAAGTTTCAGCGCAAGGAAATACCCGCCAGCGCGCAGGTCTATCGAATCGCCGAGGATCTGTGGATTTGCGAGCTGATGAAGCAACTACAGTTCACGCCGTCGACGAGCGAGGCGCGCCGCCTGGTGAGCCAGGGCGCGGTGCGGGTCGACGGCCGCACGATAACCGACGTCAATTTTCGTTTTGTACCGGGCGAGCACAAGGTGCTCGAAGTCGGCAAGCGCCGGGTGGCGCGGATCGAGCCCTGACGCGCGCGCTCAGTCGGCTTTGTTCTTCTCAGCCTGCGCGACCGCTTCGCGCAATTTTTCCATCGTGCGGCCGAGCGCCTTGGTGTAGCGCTGCTTGGTCCAGGTTTCCTTGGTCCGCATCTTCAGCCATCCGAGCTTGACCGCGTCGGGCTTGTTGCCCATCTCCCCGGTGGAAACCTCGATGATCGCGCGCTCTTCGGTGTTGAGCGAGTCGAGCACTTCGCGCTTGAGGTTCTGCAGAAATCCGGACTTGAGGTCGATGTCGATCTTCATCGAAAATGCACTTCCATCAACAGAGCCTAAACCATCGCATGCCCAGCCTCAACGGCTTGACATTGCAAGTGGCCGGGACTACTCGCGGGTCTGCGGAGAAATACTATGAAACATTTTACCGTCGAGCAGCATAACGATGTTCAGGTCTGGACGATCAGCAATCCTCCGATGAACTACATGACCGCGCCGATGTCGCAGGAGTTGCTGGAGCTGATCGGACGCGCCGAGAACGACGCCGGCACGCGCGCGATTATCCTCACCGGCGGAGTCGAAGGAAAGTTCATCACGCACTACAGCGTCGACGAGCTGGCCGCGATGGCCGCCGACCCGGCCGCGTGCGCGCAGAGCTTTCCCGCGGCGTCCGCCGGGTTTCATCGCATGCTCGATCGCCTCATGTTGATGCCCAAGGCGGTGATCGCGGCGATCAACGGCGATTGCATGGGCGGCGGCTACGAACTCGCGCTGGCATGCGACTTTCGCCTCGCCGCTGACGGCCCTTACCAGATCGGACTGCCTGAAGCGGTGCTTGGAATTTTACCCGGCGGCGGCGGGACCCAGCGTCTGCCGCGGCTGATCGGGCGGGGCAGGGCGCTCGAGGTACTGATGTTCGGTAACGTGTACAGTCCCCGCAATGCTGAGAAGATGGGGATGGTGAACCGCGTGCTGGCGCCGGCCGAGCTGATGCAGGTTGCAAGGGAATGGGCGCGGACGCTGGCCAGCCGGCCGCCGCGCGCGATCGCGGCGATCAAGCGGGCGGTTTACGTAGGCGCCGATCGCGATCTCGAATCCGGACTCTACGTCGAGCGGATGGAGATGACACAGCTCATGTGCTCGGAAGACGCGCGAGCCATCATGACCGCCTACAACGAGGCAGTTGCGCGCGACCCGATGGCGGCGCGCAGCGAATTCCTCAAAGGCGTCGGCGTGCCGCCGGCGAAAGGCGCCTGAGGCGCGAGTCCGGCTATTCTTCTTCGACGGCCTGGCGAATCGCGTTCAAGATGAACAGGAACTGATTCGGCGCCGAGACGCGACCCAGCAGGTTCACGTTCTTCAACACCTTGAGTTCCTGACCCGTCACCTTGTGGCGCGCCAGCGTTCCGCGATCGCCGGTGAACTTACGCCATGAGTCTTCCTGCCGTTTGGACGGCGAAGACTCGGGCCGCGTGCCAACCAGCCATTGCGCCTCCGGATGCGCCAGCAGGAACAGCCGCTGCTTGTCGAGTTCGAGCGTGTCCGCGATCCGCGACAGCAGCGACAGGGAAGGGCGGCGCCGTCCGTTTTCGAGGTAGGCGACGTGACTGGCCTTGACGCCGAGTTTGCGCGCGAGCTCGCGCTGCGTGTACGCGTATGCGCCGCGCCGCTGTTTGAGAACCTGGCCGAGAGTTTCCTTTTTCTTCATAGGTCGTTTCCCGTCGGTAGTGCCCATCGGTTGCGTAGTGGGTGATACAGTTCAGCGAATTCTTAAGATCTGCCGCTTCCTGGCTAAGCGGTTGAACCATTAAATTCTCTGCTGCATCGACAATCGCGTCTCCTACTCTCTCAGTCCCTGCGCCTGGCAAAACGCAGGCCCTTGCGAGAATCCCCCTGCAATCAATGCGTCCGTAGTTGAACGTATTCCAGCTTCAACACTACAACCAGTAGTCTCCGGCTATGGACCTGGAGTGTACGGCGATACACCCACCAGTTGCAAGAGCCGGAAAGCACACATTGTGTGCTTGCGCGCTTGACACTGTGACTTGCCCGGCAACGCTACAAATTGACGGATAGTCAACAAGGTCAAGGTTCACGCCGCACCCGCAATTTCTTGAGGCTTGCTCAGGAAGATGTTCTTCCTGGCAGCCGATCTGACGATCGAACGGCGCGCCACCCGGTTCATGAAATTAAGACTAGCTTGCTGACGGCCCAGGAAGCGGCGGCTTTTCGCAACCGCCGCCGGTCGCGCAAGTGAGGCCTGCGCCGAAATAGATAGTTGCCGCCTTGGCCGGATAGAACAGGTAATTGAGCGGCGTCTCGATCGGATCGAACGGCTCCGGCTGCGCGACGGCCGCTTCGGCATGCGCTTGCTGCTCGACGTGCTGCTGGGTGTCGGTCTCGACCGCCTGCACGCTCGCGACGCGATTGTCCGTGCCGAAGATCGCCGCCTTGCCCGGCTGGAGCCACACGTAACGGGTCACGCTGGCGCCGCTGTGATTGGGATCCGGGATGGCGTCCTTCAAATCGGGTTCGCCCATCGCCTGCACCGTCTGATCGGGCGTCATGCCGGCGCTGAGTCCGGTAGGCTGAGCCGCCGCGCATGCAACAACAAATAGCGCCAGCAGCCCAATCGCCGTGCGCACAAGCAAAGTCCGCAGTGTAATCATCGACACCTCAGTCCCCATATCGAGCTAACATAACAAATATGTCCCCGGCAACCGATTATGTTCAGCGCGATGATCGTCACCGGGCTGGTGATGGCGCCGGGGCGGCTACAGCGGGGATCGCGGCTGACATCGTACTCGGCGCCGGCTGCGCGACGCATGCGCCCGCCTGCGAGGCCGTCAGCATCACGGGCTGCGCACCGGCGCCCGGCGACGGGCTCGCGAAAGGATGCGTGAGATCGTAGAAGCCGTTGATAAAGCGAATCCCCCAGCCGCCGCTGCTGTTCATAAAGCTGGTCAACTGATTGTACAGCGCTGGATCGTTGACTATCAGGCCTGCGGTACCTTTGCCCGTGTTGATTTTATCCAGGATGTCCTTCAGATCGCGTGACGACTGGCGGAGGTTCGGCAGCACGTCGGCCGAGAACTGCTCGTTCTCCATCAATTGCGGGAGGATACCGTTGGCCTTGTCGAACCGCGCGATCAGCGTGTCGAGCCGCGCGCTGGTCTCGCGCAGCTTGGTCGTCGTCGCCTCGATGTTATCGAGGAACTGCTTGCCGTTGGTCTCGTTGCTGAGCATCGCGCCGACCAGTCCCTGGCCCTGATTGACGCGATCCATCGCCTGGCTGACCGCGATCGAGAGTTTGTCGACGTGATCGAGGGTTTGCTGAATCGACTCGAGCGTCAGGCGATCTTTTGGCTGGTTGGCGTCCTCGCCGCGCACCAGTTGGCTGAGCAGTCCATGGCCGCTTTCGATCGACGTCAGTATCGTGCGCAAGGAGCCGGAGATAGCCATGATATTGGAGATCAGATCGTCGGTGCCTTCGCGCTGCAGAATCGCCTCGTAGTCGATGGGATTCACCGACGTCAGGATCGTGTCCGGGGTCGCGGGCGGCGCCGCGGCGGTGCCGGGCGTCAGCGCGACGAACTTGTCGCCGAGCAGGCCCATCGAATGTATCTGCATGATCGAATCGCTGCGAACGCGTTCCGCCGCGGCTTGCTCGACCCAGATTCGCACGATCACGTAGCCGTTCTCGGGTTCTGGTGGAAACTCTATCGACTCGACCGCACCCACCCGCACTCCCGACAGCGTCACCGGCGCGCCGGTCTGCAGTCCGTTGATTCGCTCGAAATGCGCTTGCAGAATTTCGGTGCGGGTGAAGAATTGCGCGCCATGGCCGATAGTCAGGATCGCGAAGGCCAGGATCCCCAGACCCGCCGCAATCAGCGCGCCGACCCGAACTCGCGCGTAGGCGGAATCAGCCACGCTCGCCTCGCATCGCGACAATCCTCATAGCGCGATCTCCACGAACTCGCGCATCAGCTCGTCGCGCGTCGCGCGTACCTCGTCCGCCGTTCCACTGAAACGTATCCGCCCCTGGTCGAGCAGCGCGAAGCGGTCGCCGACCATGAACGCGCTCTTGAGATCGTGCGTCACCACCACCGACGTAAATCCCAACTGCCGCTGGAGGCCCCGGATAAGCAAGTTTATCTTGTGCGTCACCAAGGGGTCCAATCCCGTGGTCGGCTCGTCGTACAGAACCGCCTTCGGTTGCAGTGCGATCGAGCGCGCCAACGCCACGCGCTTTTTCATTCCGCCCGAAAGTTCAGCCGGATAAAGATGCTCGACTCGTGTCATCCCGACCATGTCGAGCAGCTCGGTCACGCGCCGCTCGATCGCGGGCTCGTCCATCGCGCCATGCTCGCGCAGCGGGTAGCTCACGTTGTCGAACACGGTGAGCGAGTCGAACAGCGCACCGCCCTGGAAGACCATGGCAACCTCTTTGCGGACATCGGCCATCGCGTCCTCGCTGAGATCGTTCAGCCGCCGGCCCTCGACGATCACCTCGCCGCTGTCGGGCCGCTCCAGTCCGTTCAGATGCCGCAGCATGACGCTCTTGCCCTCGCCGCTGCCGCCGAGGACGACGAGCGTCTCGCCCTCGAACACGTCGAGACTGACGCCCTGCAAAACCGGCTTGCCGGCGAAGCTCTTGCGGAGATCGCGCACCTCGATGAATTTTTTTCGTTCGTCGGCTGGCATCAGAACGATAGAAAAAACTTGGTTAAAAAGAAATCCGAGATCAGCACCGTGATCGACGCCGCCACCACTGCCGAAGTCGTCGCGCGGCCGACCCCGTCGGCGCCGCCCGTCGCGGTGAGGCCCTTCGAGCATGCGATGATCGCGATTTCGAAGCCGAAGAATACCGACTTGCCGAGCCCGCTGAGCAGATCGCCGAGCTGAACGTTCTGTATCAACGAGCTGTAAAAGTAGTCAGCGCTGACGCCAAGCTGCGTGACCGCGATAATCAGCCCGCCGAGCAGTCCGACGGCGTCGGCCAGCACCGTCAGTATCGGCATCATGATGATAGTAGCGAGCACGCGCGGCACCACCAGCTTTTTGACGGGGCTGGTGGCGAGCGAGCGCATCGCGTCGATCTGCTCCGTCACTTTCATCGTGCCGAGCTCGGCCGTGATTCCGGCGCCGACGCGCGCCGCGACCATCAGCGCGCTCAGCACAGGGCCCATCTCGCGCAAGAGCGAGAGCCCCATGATGCGGCTGACGTAAATCTTGGCGCCGAACTTCGCCAGGAACTGGCCCATCTGCAGCGCCAACACCATTCCGGAGAAAATCGCGGTGAGATTGACGACGTTGACCGATCGCACGCCGACCGCGTCGAGCTGATCGAGCAGCAGGCGTCCTTCGAACGGGCGGCGCACCAGGTAGCGGAAGAATTCGCCGGTCAGCACACCGACTTCGCCAAGCTCGTCGAGGAACAGGTATATTCTTTCCAGCATCGCGCCTGTCGAAGCGAGCGTAAGCGAACCCAAAGGACGCGGCAATACGGAATGGCTGACGACGACCAATCGCTATTCGTGTACGGCTCTTTGATGAATCCAAGCGAATGCCTGCGACTGCTGGGCCGGGCGATCAACGGAAGCCCGGCGCGGTTGTCCGGCTATGCGCGCGGCAAAAAACGCTACTACTTCGTCGCGAAACAAGCTGACGCGGTGACTGACGGCGCAATCCTGGAATCTTTGAGCGCGCGAGACCTCGCGATCCTCGACCACTACGAGGAAGTGCCGACGCTATACACCCGCGAACGAATCGAAGTCGTCGCAGCAGACGGTAACAAAGTCGAATGCTGGATTTATCTACCGACTGACTGGGCCAACGACTGATCCGTACTCTTGCCTCTCCCTATCAGGGAAAGGCCGCGCCTCCGGCGCGGGTAAGCAACTGTATTGGGGGATGGCGGCGGCGGGTTGCCCACAGGGTCCACAGGCTGTGGGATCGCTTGAAGCGTCCCGCCTGTGGACTTGTGGACAACGCGCCGATTTTTTAATTTTCTCAGAC
>JBEKLS010000049.1:0-25644 GCA_050010075.1 Binatus sp. (SeqCode)
CCGCGGCACCGGCTTCGATACGATGGCGATGACGCCGCGCAAGGCGCGTTATCTGTGGCGCGATCACGCGCGTTACGCTGAATGGACGGGACTACCGTTCAGAAAACCGAGCCGCTTTCCTATCAAGACGTCGTCGGCGCTGCGCGCGGTGCTGGCCGTTGCTGCAGAGACGCGCGCGGATGACGGCGGCGCTGCACGCGAACATGCACAGCGCACGCTGTCGCAGGCGTTCATGCGCGCATACTGGGAGCGCGACGAGGACATCAGCGATCGCGGCGTGCTAGCGGCAGTTGCGACCAGCGCCGGCTTCGACGGCGCGCGGCTGATGGATGCGGCCGAGGGAAAGTACGCGCGCGAAGATCTCGCATTTTTAACCGAGAGCGCAGTCGCCCGCGGCGTATTCGGTGCGCCGACATTTTTCGTCGGCAATGAAATGTTCTGGGGCAAGGATCGTCTGGATTTCGTCGAGCGATTGCTCAAGCGGCCGGAGTAGATCGCCACTCTGGGGACAACATTTCGTTTCGCAGCTTTTCGAAGCTCTTCGCAGCACGTCATAGTGGCGGCAAAGTCGTCCTACAGTTCGTAATGAGGGTCTTGACTAAGTGTAGGTAACGCTGAACAATACAGACCATGACAGCGGCGGACATGACGACATCGCGTTGCAAGACTCGGCGGGCGCGATGAAGCGGGAGCATAGAGTGACTTCCCTGGCTCCGGATTGGACCGCGGAGCCCGTGAAGTCCGAGGCCGCGGCTGGCTCGACCAGTGTCGGCCAAGACGCGGACAGCCGGGGCGAGGGGACACCTCCGGCTGTCCCGCGATCGGCTGCACAGTTCAAAAACGCCCTATCGATGTTGCACAAACGCCCCATTGCAAAGTTTTCAAGTCTATCCTTAGTGTGGCATCTGATAGTTCTATCAACCTGTAGTGTGGCATATGGTTTGCTTGAGTGAGCGGCAAAGTTTTGGATTTTGAATTGCATCGCCAGTCAACTATTATTGTGCGCCGACTGCGCCGGTTTGCGTGGCGCTTCGACTCGATACGGGGCATATGAGCGCAGCGCTGAATCCATCGCAGTTCACTTCCAAGCGTATGCCCCCGCGCGAACCGGATGCACTGGTTACGCGCGAAGTTGATCATCTCGTTTCCAAGCTGCTCGGCGAAATCAAGTTGCCCTATGGCCCCGGGCTCACCAAGCAGGTTCTTTGTCAGTTATCAGATCTGAAGCAGATTCTGTCGGCCGATTATGCCGATGTACCCGCGCTGCCGTCCAAGCCTCTGGCCAAGGAGCTGTCGCGGATCGTCGCGACCGACATCAAGCAGCACATCCATTCCTATGGCGGCTTGCCCGATCTCGACAACAAGGATTTGATCGGCAAACTGGAAAAGCTGTTCGGCCCGCGGCAACTTGAGCTGCGCAAGGAGCCGTATACAACCGGCGCCGGGCTGGCGTTACGTGGATTCTACTGCCGCGCCGACGTCGGCAATAAGAGCAAGTTCGTAATCTTCGTGAACACCGCCCATCATCCGGGCGCGGTCGTCGCGACGCTCGGTCATGAGCTCGGTCATTTTATCTACGGTTCGCTGGTAGGCGAAAAGGCTGCGCACACGGCGTTCATGGAAGGCGCGTTCGCGAAACATCTGTCGGAAGAGGATGAGCTCTTTGCGGATAGCCTGGTGGCGCTCGCGGCCTACCCGCCCGAACTTATCAAAAGCATCGGTGGCATTACCCACCTCAAGCCCGGTTCGTCCGACGATCTCTTCAATCGGATAAAATCCGCCTACAAGTCGATCGGACCGCAATACGACCTCGACCTGAGCAAGGGCAACAAGGTCCCGGCCGCGTGGCGCGTGCGTTATCTCACCTCGATGGCGCACTTTTACAAGCTGCGCTGCGCGCTGTACAAATCAGCTGGCGTCTGAGCCTCACCAAAAAAGGGGACAAAGCGGCCGTTCGTCGGAGTAAGACGGACGGCATCGTTTTGTCTGGGCAGTTCCCCCCAACCCTTCTAACAGGGACGAACTCCCGCATCTTTCTTTTCCTGAATACTAAGGTGCAGGGGCTACCCCTGCCCAGGGAAGCGTGAAACCCAGGAGGGGTTTCACTTTAAATTGCTGAATTCTTCCCCCCGCTAAAGCGCCGCGAACATCGCGTTGAACAGCGACGACGCACGCCCGTCGATCAACGCGTCCGCGCCCATCTGATTCATCGTGTAGCCGAAGCCGACACGTGCGTCCGGATCGGCAAACCCCAGCGAGCCGCCTGCGCCCGGATGGCCGAAGGTGCGCGGATTGGGGCCAATCGGCGCGACCGGCTGGTTCAGCGAGAACCCCAGGCCCCATCGCGTGACGACGCCCAGCACGAGATCGGGTCCGTTGGCCTGCTCGGTATGCGCGCGCTTGATGCTCGCCGGGGTCAGCACGCGGTAACCGTTAAGTTCGCCGCCGATCGCGAGGCCGCCGTACAGCGATGCGAGTGCGCGTGCCGTTGCATGGCCGTTGGCGGCGGGAACTTCGGCGCCGCGCCACGCCCGGCTGTTTACGAGAGCGGCGTCGACGACCGGCCGTGGATTCGCGATCGCCTTGAAGGTCATCGACTCGGGATCTGCAGCCATCGTGGCAACCTGATCGGGCTTGTCCGGCGGCGGCGCTGTCATCAGTTCCGCGATTCGCGGGTCGAAGCTCGCATCGACGCCGATATGGATATCGAGGCCCAGCGGGCCCGCGATTTCCTCGCGCAGATAGGTGCCCGGCGTCTTCCCCGTGATCCGGCGAATCACCTCGCCGACCAGGTAGCCGAACGAGATCGCGTGATAGCCGTGCTGCGTCCCGGGCACCCACCACGGTTCCTGCGCCGCCAGCGCGGAGCACATCACGGGCCAGTTCCAGTATGCATCCATCGGCAGCTGCTTTTTCACGGCAGGGAGTCCTGCGCGATGGCTGAGCAGATAATTTACCGGGATTTTTTCCTTGCCCGCCTGCGCGAACTCGGGCCAGTACTTCGACACCGGCGCGTCGAGATCGAGCTTGCCCTGATCGACCAGCCGATGCGCGCAAATCGACGTGATGCCCTTGGTCGTCGAGTAAACGTTGACGAGCGTGTCGCGGGTCCACGGTTTGGTCTTGGCCTTGTCGGTATAGCCGCCCCACAGATCGAAAATCGGCTTGCCATCGAGGGTCGCGGCAACCGCGGCGCCAACCTCGAGTCCGTTCTCAAAATTCGCCCCAAAAGCGTCCCTGACGTTCTTGAACCGCGGGTCGCAAGTACCTTCGATCTTCACCGCCATGTCCGTCTCCTTGTCGATCGAACCTCCACATACCACGCATTCCTGACGCCCACCAAGGCCTCGTCTGCCAGCGGTTTCTGCCATCTTTCTGTGAACACCGGGTCTTGCTGCCAGCGTGGGATGTGCTCAATATCGACCTGCTAATCGATATGAAACCGAGATGGACTCGACGAAATGCTGCGCTGGCGGTGCTACTGCTGATGCTTATCAATGCAGTCCCGTGCCAATCCCAGCCTTACCCCGTAGCCACTCAGAAAAAGGGATCTCCCCAAGGTTTGTGGGTCAGCAATTCGGGCTTTTTCGACGAGTTTCAGGGAGGTTCGATCGAAAAAAGCGGGCGACCTCACCCGGCGTTGGGCCTGACGTTTGCCGAATGCTGTCCGAGCTTTCAAGCGCTGACATTCGATAAGTCGCGTAACCTGTGGGTCGGTTTCGTTGCAGATCAGGGAAGCGGCGTGGGGGAGCTGAAGCGCAACGAACTGAACACCAGCAACAGACGCCTGCTCTTCCACGTCACACTTTCATATGACGAAGATCCGAACCCGCTCTTCTCACCTAGAAGTCTGGCATTCGATCCCGCCGGCGATCTTTGGGTCACTGATAATTACCCCTTGAACCTGTACGAATACACGCCCGACCAACTGGCGACGAGCGGAGGTCCGACGCCCGCATCGACCATAACTTTCCCGAACGGTTCTGGAATCGTGCCTGCTCTGATTCTATTTGATTCGGCCGGCGATCTGTGGCTCACCGATCAATTCTCCGTCTCCGACAGTACGATAGCAGTAGTTGAGTACACGCCGGCGCAAATTGCAGAATTACAGATGGGCACACTGCCAACACCAACTCTTACCGTTGTGGCCGGACCCCAATCCGATGGGCTTTCGGCGATCACCTTCGACAAGTCGGGTAATCTGTGGATCGCGGCTCCTGCCACGGAATACGGTGCAGGGCTGGTGTACGGGGGTCTGCTGGAGATGTTCCAGGTCGCCGGAAAGACCGGGACACTCTCACAACCTGATGTTGTGATAACGCCGTCCGCGATCTCTTCGACAAATCAGACAAATCAGAGCATGGACCGGCCGTTCGGATTGGCATTCGACGACCAAGGCGGCCTTTGGGTATCCAGCAATATATCCGACGGCCGCGACGATACAGGTTTCATCGTCAAATTTGCCGCCAAACAGCTTACGACCAGCGGCAGTCCGGTCCCTCCGATCGTACTCACACCCAACCGCAAAGCCGACAATCTGCAGTGGCCATCGCCGATAGTCATCGGACCGACGGTCGAGTAGTTTCGCCCAAGCAGATGGATCCAGCCGCCGACAACTTCGCCCCCGAACAGAAAAGCAAGTTCCATAACTTCCACGACAACTGAGCAAACTACGGCGACGGGATCACCACCACGCCGCGCGGCTGGCTGAGGCTGTCACTGCTGAGCGTACTCAGCGGGTTCCCGTCCCCGTCATAGACCGAGATGCTTCCGAAAAGTGTATTAGCCACAAACGTCACATACTCGCCGTTAACTTTGATCTGATAGATGCCCGCGGGATCCGAGAGGCCACTGGAGATGGTGGTACCCGGCGCTGGGTCGCCGCTAACCAGCGGCGTCGTGTAGTCAGTCAGCGTGCTGTTGCCGTTGTTCGCGACAAACAAGAGGAACGGATAGGTCTCTTCCAACGCGATCCCAAACGGCCCGTTGAATCCCGTCGTTCCCCCCGCCAGGACGACGGCAGGCGCCACATCGCCGGAGGAGCCTCCGCTGTACATAGTAACGCTGTTGGTGACGGGAGTGTCGCTGGAGGTGCTGCCGGAGTTCGTCACGTAGATGTCGTTGCTGTTGCCCACGTCGATATAGAGGCCTTCGGGTCCATTCAGCATCGTGGCGTCACTACATGAGCCCATGTGAAAGCCAGTGCAACACGCGTAGGGAATCCCGCCGGTTTCGCACAAGCTGTTGAACTGACCCGAAATGGTGTTGAACGGAGCCCCGCTCAGCAGACCGGTCCGGCTCCCCAACGCCAGGAATCCGGTGACGCTGCCATAGCCGTTTGGACTACCCCCGTCGAAGCAACCGATTCCTCCGTCGAGGCAGCTTCCGCCTTTGACGTTGGTCACGTAAATGTCCTGGCTTGAATCCAGCGCAATAGAGCTGGGGAATGCGAGTCCCGTGTTGTCGTCGCAGTCGCCGTTCCCCGCGCTCATGCAGCATGCGTAAGGCGACCCCATCCCCGTGCACTCTCCGTTGAATTGGCCCGCGATGGTGGCGATGGGAGATTCATTTAGAAACCCGGTGCTGCTTCCCAACGGCGGATAAATGGTGATGCTGCCGTAACCGCCACCTCCACCATTCGAGTTGGCAACGTAAATGTTCTTGCTCGAATCAATGGCGAGGCTAACCGGCCCGCCAAGCCCGGTGTTGTCGGGGCAGGTTCCATTCAATGGGCTGATACAACAACCCGCAGGAGTCCCAGCACCCGTGCAGGCGCCGTTCCCTCCGACGATGGTCGCGAAGGGCACCGCGTTAAAATTGCTGCTGCCGTAGGCGTCCTGAAAAAAATAAATTGCGTTGTTCTGAACATCCGCCACGCCGAGTGTGACCGGCGCCGGAGTCGGGGTCGCCGTCGCCGTCTCCGTTGCTGTCGCCGTGACGCTCGCGGTTGCGGTCGCGGTCCTGGTCGCGGTGGCGGTCCGGGTGGGTGTCGCGGTCCTCGTCGCGGTGGCGGTGTCGGTCGCGGTATCGGTCGGTGTCGGAGTTGACGTCGTAGTTGCTGAGGTCGCGGTCGCAGTAGCAGTCCGCGTCGCCGTCCTCGTTGCAGTGCTGGTCGGGGTCGCAGTCCTGGTGGCTGTCGGCGTGGGTGTTCGCGTCGGCGTAGGCGTCTGCGTTGGAGTAGGCGTTCGGGTCGGCGTCCTGGTCGGGGTTGAGGTCGGAGTCCTGGTCGCAGTTGGGGTCGCTGTCGGCTTTATTCCCAATGCGACGCCTTTGAGCTTAACCTTCTGAGGACTCTTCTCCGCGTTGTCGGCGATAGCGAGCGTACCCGACTCGTTCGTACCTTTGGTCTTCGCTGCGCCGGTCGGGTTGAAGGTCACCGACACCATGCAGGTGGCAGGCTTGGCTGCGAGCTTCGAGCCGCAGGTATTCGCGCTGACCGCAAAGGGTCCGCTCGGCGCGATCGAAGTGATGCTTATCGCGGTGGTGTTCGGATTCGACAGCGTCACGGTTTTCGCCGGCGATACGGTATCCACCGTCACTTTGCCGAACGACAACTCTTTCGGATTGATGCCGATCTTGAGACCGGCCGCCGATGCGGCCAGCGGCGCGACTGCAAAGATAGCTACGACAATCGCAACGACGGCGCGTTTTCCGGTGCCCATTGTTCACCTCGCGCCGCCGGAATCGAAGTCCAGGGACGTAGTAATGATGAAGTTACAGTTTCGATCGCGACCCCCAATCAGACTTGCGCCACACGCTCGCCGCTTGCAAGTACAAGCCAGCGGTGCGCTCAACAAATTGTTAGCACGCGACGAAACCGCCGGGCTTTTTGCAGAATCTACTTGATTGCCGCCCCCGCCGGCTCGTTCAAGCTGGGACCCGCGATGGTGCTCAACGGCCTCTCGCCGCTCGGGTCAATCTCAGTCACGGAGCCGTTACCGCCGGCGCCGCCGCCAAAGTTCACTACGAACATGCGCTGGCTGCTCGGATCGTAAGCGCCGGCTATCGGCTCGCTGATTCCGCTACCGGAGATAGTCGCAGTCGGCATCACATCACCGTTGCCGATGCTGGAAAGCGCGAAGATTGCGATTATGTCGTTTTCGTCGAACTCCCAGACTGAAGTTGGAGAGCTCGGCGGATAAAGGAACAACCCCAGCGGAGTATCAAAGCCCGGATTCAAGCCACCGATTGTTATCCCCGGTCCCCAATCCTGAATTCCCGTGCTACTGCCCAGCCCCTCGTACTGGGTGATGCTAGGCGGAGTGCCTCTGTTCGAAACCCAGATCCCGGTAGTGCCCTGCAGCGCTACGCCGGACGGAATGTTGAGCCCCGTCAGCGAACCGGTGATCGTGAGGGTGGGCGTCTCGTTGAGCAGCCCTGTGCTGCTTCCCAGCGGAGGATAGACGGTGACGCTGCCCACACCTGAGCTCCCGCCGTAGTAGTTCCCAACATAGATGTTCCAGCTCGGATCCAGCGCGACGCCGGTAGGATATTTCAGACCGGTATTATCAACACAGGTTCCAGCAAACGCGCCGGTGCAGCAACTAAAGGGCGTACCTGGACCCGTGCACGCGCTGACCGGCTGGCCGACGATGGTGGCTTTGGGAGCTATGTTGCCGCTTGCTCCAGGGCCAAAGATGGTGACGCTGCCGCTCTGGGCAATTCCGCCGTACTCATTCGCGACGTAGGTGTTGCCGCTTGGATCGACTGCGATACCAAACGGATTAGCCAAAGTTGTGGAGCCACCGCTGATAGTGATGCTGGGCGTGGGAGTTATCGTGCCGCTCGGCGCGAGCAAGCCTGCCAGCGGGTACTCGACGATGCTGTTGTTGCCGTAGTTAGTGACGTAGAGCGTGGCGCTCGTGGTCGGCGACGCGGTCGTCGTTGGCGTTGGAGTTACAGTAGGAGTTGCCGTTCGCGTGACGGTCGCGGTCGGGGTCCTGGTGGCCGTCGCGGTTGCAGTCGGGGTTGCGGTGGCTGTCGGAGTATCGGTCGCAGTCGGCGTACTCGTCACAGTCGGCGTCGGCGTTGGAGTATCGGTCGCAGTCCTGGTCGGATTCGGGGTCGCGGTCGGCGTTGGAGTTTTGGTCGCGGTCGGGGTGGGTGTCGGCTTCTTGCCGACCGCGATCCCCGTGAGCTTGACCTTCTGCGGACTCTTTTCCGCGTTGTCGCTGATAGTAAGCGCGCCCGATTCTTTCGTGCCAGATGGCGAGGCGGGACCGACCGGAACGAAAATCACGGAGACCTTGCACTTGGCCGGCTTGGCTTGAAGCGTCGCGATGCAGGCGTTCCCGCTCACCGCGAAGGGTCCGGTGATCCCGACCGAATTGATCGTTATTTGCGACTTGCTTTCATTCGAGAGCGTCACCGCTTTGGACGCCGACATCGATCCCACATCTACTTTGCCGAACGACAGCTCCTTCGGCTTGATATCGGCTTTGAGGCCGGCCGCCGATGCGAGCACCGGCACGGTCAGGTAGATGACTGCGAACAGGGTCGAAATGACGGCGCGTGTTCTGGCGTTCAATGTTCACCTCGCGCCGCCGGGAATGAGTCCCGGAGACGTAAAATGCTACCGGATGACAACGGCAGAATGCTGTTTTGAATCCCCGCGCTAATTTGCACCAAATTACGGGATGATGCAAATGCGACGTTTGAGCCCAAATTTAGCCCCAAAACCTCTCCAGATACCGCATCCAGTGCCTTGTTTCGCCTTGACGCCCAAATCGCCCTCATTTCCAACAACTGTCCCAACGTTTATACTTCCGCTGGCTCGCGTCCCGAAAACCGATGGCTTCACCGACAACTTTTGCCAAGGTCAGCCGCTTCGTCAGCCGCATGTACGGGCGGCTCTTTTCGGCGAACCCTTATCCGCTCTACAAATTCCTGCGCACGCGATATCCGCTGTTGCGCACGCCGATTGGGTTCTGGATTGCGACGCGCTACGCCGACTGTGTCGACGTGCTGCGCGACAAGCGCTTTCTCGCATTCGATCTCAGGGCACTCGACGCCTTCCCGCCCGACGACGGCCTCAAGTCGATGCGCGAGGCGCTGCAACACGCGATCGTTTTTCGCAATCCGCCCGATCACACTCGGCTGCGCCGGCTGATGACGACTTTTTTTTCGCCGGGAGTCGTCGATGGACTGCAGCCGAGGATTCAGCACATCGCCGACTACCTGCTCGACGCGGTCGAGGCTCGCGGATCGATGGACCTGATCAAGGACGTCGCGTTTCCATTTCCGATCGACGTGCTGGCCGAGGTGATGGGCGCCGACGACGCTGACAAGCCGATGTTCCGCGACTGGATGCGGACGCTGGGCGTGCCTCTCGATCCGGTGATCAGCGCGAACGATCCGGGTGTGGAAGTACGCCAGGCGATCGCGGACGTGCGGCGCTACTTCTCGGACCTGGCCGCCGACCGCCGGATGCATCCGCGCGAAGATCTCATCAGCATCATGGTGGCCGCCGAAGGGCGTGGCGACCTGCAGACCGAAGAGGAGCTCGTCTTCAGCGCGATGTTCACGCTGCTTGCCGGTCACGAGACCACGATGAATATGATCGGCAACGGGATGCTCGCGCTGTTCCGCAATCCCGACGCATTGGCGCGCCTGCGATCAGACCCGTCGCCGGCCGCAATCGAATCAGCGCTCGACGAGTTCCTGCGCTTCGACAGCCCGGTGCAGGTGACGTTCCGCACCGCGAGCGAAGACATCGAGCTCAGCGGCAGAACGATTCCGCGCGGCGAGCACGTGGTCGTATTCCTGGGCGCGGCGAATCGCGACCCGCTGCGATTCACCGATCCCGACAAGCTCGACATCACGCGGCCCGATAACCATCACCTGTCTTTCGCCGGCGGGCCGCATCGATGTATCGGTGAAGTGCTCGCGAAAGTGGAGGGGCGCATCGCGTTCGAAACGATTCTGCGCCGGATGCCGAAGCTGGCGCTGGCCGATCCGAATCCGAAGTGGCGTCCCGCGATGAGCCTGCGCGGGCTGGAATCTCTGCCGCTGACTTTTTGACGCTCAGAATGATGCTAGCGACCTAACCCCTAACCCCTTCCCCTGGTGGAAGGGGACCCGGATTGGAAAGAACCCCTTCCCGCACGGGAAGGGGACCAGACGATAGGGAAGTCCCTGGCTCTTCCCGTCAAGAGTCCTAACAGGGACGAAGTCCCGCATCTTTTTCCGCGTACTGGGTGCGGAGTCACCCCTGCCCAGGGAGGTGTCGAACCCACGGCGGGTTCCACATTCAACCCATCGATGCGTACACCGCGTCGATGATTGCGGTTGCGCGCGGATCGATCAGCAGGCTGGTCTGCATCTTGTTCATCGTGTAGCCAAATCCGATCTTCGCTTCCGGATCGGCGTAGCCGAGGGAGCCGCCGGCGCCGGGATGGCCGAACGATTTCGGATTGGGGCCCAGCGAGGCGCCCGGCTGCGACATCATGAAGCCTTGCGAGAAGCGGGTGTTGAGCGTCAGCACGGCGTCGGGTCCGTTCGATTGCTCGATCGAGCATTTCGCGATCTCGTCCTTCGACATCACGCGCACGCCGTCGAGTTCGCCGCCGCGCGCGAGCGCGCCGTACAATCGCGCGAGCGAAGTCGCGGTGCCATGCCCGTTGGCCGCGGGAATTTCCGCGGCGCGCCATTCGCGCGAGTTTACCAGCCCCGGCTTCGCCATCACCGGCGGATTCATGAAAGCCTTGGCGGCGACCGATTCCGGATTCTTCATCGCCTCGGCAAAAATGTTCGGCTCGCCCGGCGCCGGCGGCGGTGCGGCCAGCATGTCCGCCGTGCGCGCATCATGCTTTGCCTCGAGGCCGATATGAAAATCCAGCTTGAGCGGCCCCGCCAGCTCGTCGCGCAGATATACACCCGGCGTCTTGCCCGTGACGCGCCGAATCACCTCGCCCACCAGCCATCCGAACGTGATCGCGTGGTAGCCATGGGTCGTGCCCGGCACCCACCATGGCTCCTGCTCCGCGAGTGCGGCTGTCATCGTGGTCCAGTTGAAGAGCGCGTCGCCGTCGAGAATTTTGCGCACGGCGGGAAGGCCCGCGCGATGGCTCAGCAGAAATCGCACCGGCAGCTTGTCCTTGCCCGCCTGCGCAAACTCGGGCCAGTACTTCGCGACAGGCGCGTCGATATCGATGAGGCCCTTGTCCACAAGGCGATGCGCGCAAATCGCGGTGACGCCCTTAGTCGTCGAGTAAACGTTGACGAGCGTGTCGCGCGTCCACGGCCGGGTCCGCGCCTTGTCGGCATAGCCCGCCCAGATATCGACGACAGTCTTGCCGTCGAGCATCACCGAGGCGGCGGCGCCGACTTCGCTTCGCTTTTCGAAATTCTCGGCAAACGCGTCCTTGACGCGATTGAATTTTGGATCGCAGGTACCTTCGATTTTCACCGCCATGACAGTTCTCCTCATCGTCGCGCAAATCGCCGCGCGCATTTCGTCATATCACTTAAATTAAAGCGGGACCAAAGGCAGGCAGGCTAAATCCTCATGCGATCGCGCCGCCGCAGCTCGAGCCCGCGCCCGCGGTGCATCCGAAGCAATGCGAGCCGGTCGCGATGCGCGCGCCGGCGAGTTCGCCGACATCGTCAACGTCCCAGATCGTCGCCGCCGGCGCGCCGAGCGGAATTTCCAGCATCTGGTTGAAATCGCAATCGTAGAGCCGCCCGTCCCAGCCGACGTTCACCAGGTCGCGGCACATCAGCGCGTCCACGGTCGCCGGGTTGAAGTGATTCACCAGCAGGCTCATGTACGCCGAATCGCTGCCGGTCGTGCGCAACTGGTTGGCGAAGCGCGCGATCGGCATGTTGGTGATCGTCAGCAAATGATCGAAGACGACGCCGAAATTGTGCGCCAGCTCGTCATGGTAGCGCGCTTCGAGCTCGGCTTGCGGCGGCGGCAGCGACGCGCCGACCGGATTGTACACGAGATCCAGCCGCAGCCCGCCGCGCGCGAATCCGGCGTCATTCAGTTGATGCAACGCCGCGATGCTCTTCTCGAACACGCCCAAGCCGCGCTGACGATCGGTGTTTTCCGCAGTATAGCAGGGCAGCGAGCACACGAGCTCGACACTGGAGCGCCGATAGAAATCCACCAGCCATTCCATGCCGGGTTCCTGCGTCACTGTCAGGTTGCATCGCACGATCACCTTGCGGCCGAGCGCGCGCGTGCGCTCCACCAGCATCGCGAAGTTCGGATTCAGCTCGGGCGCGCCGCCGGTAATGTCCATGGTCTCGACCCGCGGACTCGCCGCGAGCAGCTCGAGCACCCGCTCCGCCGTCGTGCGCGTCATCCGCTCGATCCGCTTGGGACCGGCGTCGACGTGACAGTGATGGCATGCCTGGTTGCACAGCTTGCCGACGTTTACCTGGAGGGTAGCCGGCGAGTTGCGAGTGAGCGCGCGAATTCCGTGGCGCGCGAGAGTGGCCGCGAAATGCGGACCGGAGACTGACTCGGATATCGCGGGCATCAGGCGATTCTAACACGTGCGATCGGCGATCGTCACCGGCAAATCAGGCCGCTGCGCACACGAAAAAAAGCAGGAGACCGGACGGCCGGCCTCCTGCGCTGGCGGGGGAATCAACGGCTGCTAGTTATGATGCGCGTCGTACACGTCCTCGCGATGCATGAACTTGTACGGGTGCGATTTGAACTCGCGGCGGACGTTCGGATGATTGTGCAGATATTCGTGGAGGTCTGGATGCGCGTCGACGAACTGTTGATTGTCGATCAGCGTCGGATCTTTCGCGAGTTTCCGCGCAACATCCGGATGCGAATCGAAATAACTGTAGTCGGACCCGGCCACCGCGCCGTAGGTGGGCTGCTGCGCCCTCGCCGGACCCACGGCTGCAAGCGTGAGGGCAGCAGCTGCCAGAATTGCGATTCCTCGTCTCATCTCACGGACCTCCGCCCGGTAAGTTTTAGTACGACAGGTGTCGTGTCTGGTTTCAGGGCTTATCGTAATCATAGCAGAAGCCATTCGCTTGCCACGCCGAGGGCCGCAATTTCCCCTGAATCTCAAGGATTATTTGCTGGGCTCAGCGGGTAATCGCTGCCCGCTCAACATTATATAGTTGCCGGTTTTCATCCGGCAGGCGCTGCGTTAAAGAAAGCGGTGATGAAGAAAAAAGCACCCGAGAAAAAAGCACCCGAGAAAAAAGAACCAGAAAAGAAAAGAGCGCCTGAACGAATCTATCGCGGCGGATGCCATTGCGGGCGCATCCGGTTCGAAGTGAAGGGCGCGCTCGAACGCGTCTCCGAATGCAACTGCTCGATTTGCACGAAGAAGGCTTACGTCCATTGGATCGTCGAGCGCGGCGCGTTCCACCTGCTGACGCCGTCGGACAATATCGCGGCGTACACTTTCAACACGAAAGTCGCGAAGCATCTGTTCTGCCCGAATTGCGGCGTCGCGTCGTTTTATATTCCGCGCTCCGATCCGGAACGGATCGACGTGAACGTGCGATGCCTCGAAGGGGTGAACCTGAGCAAGCTCGAGCACGACCATTTTGACGGCCGCCATTGGGAGCAGGCCTTCCAGGAGCGCGAGACCGCAAAAGTCGCGAAGTGAGTCTGGAGTCTGACTTATGGCGACGCTGGGGTTTTTGCGCCGCGACTTCGAGGTGTTCGCGATCGACGGTTTCAGCGCGCGGATGGCGAAGATCGGCGAGCTCGTGACGCCGCGGCTAGTGCGGCTCGGCAACGAGATGGCGCCGGAGCTGTCGCGCAAACTGCGGTTGGATTTTTTCCCGCACATCGCCAAGCATATGCGGCGCACTGCCAATCCGCCGGATGAAACCTGGGTGGCGTTCGGGCCGTCGCGCGCAGGATACAAGCGCTACGGATATCTCGCGCTGTACGTCTCGCACGCGGGAATCCACGCGCGCGCAGTCGTGAAGTCCGACGCCGACAATCGCTCTGAGATTGGACGTCTGATCAGGTCGAAGGCGAAAGATCTGGAGAAATCTTTTCGCGGAACGAAGATTCAGCAGTATGAAGATTGGGACTGCCGCGAACTGCCGCACGCAAGAGCAGGCGGCGCCGACTTCTTCGAAGGGCTCGGCGATGCGCTCGGGAAAAAATCCGGCAGCATCGACGTCGGCTTCGGCTGGCCGGTGCACGACGCATTGAAAGTCGATCGGGCAGAAGTACTCGACGCGTTGCGCGAGCTCGAGCCGCTTTACCGTCTCACTTCAGGTTAGGATGAGGGCCGTTGGTGCGGCGCGATTGTGGTTTGCGCCGTACATCTGGAATCTTCAGAAAATTCGGTCCCTCACCCGCCGCGCGCGGACGCACGTCGGCCTCTCCCCTCGCGGGGCGAGGCAAAGAACCGGAATTGTGGGCTCTATGAAGCTACGGCGGCAAACACTATTGTAGATAAATTGCTCAGCCGCGATTTCCCGTGTATGCGTTGGGAAAGCGGCTTCCAAGAAGGGATTCATGGCGAATAAAGGAAACTGCAAAGCGAAAGATTGCGCGCGCGAGGCGGTCGGCAAAGGCTACTGCCGCCAGCATTTCCGGCTCTGGAAAGCCGGCGAGATGCCCAAGGCACGCTTCAAAACCTGCACCTTCGAGAAATGCCGCAAGCATCGTCACGGCACCAGCAGCCTGTGCGTCGAACACTTCCAGGCCAAGCACGGCAAGGGCGGCGAAGCCGCTGCCGCGCCCGCAGCCGAAGCGCCGGCCGAGGCTCCGGCGTCCTGAGGACGCGACTGCGCTTGCGTCGCGCCCGCGTCGCGCGGGCAAAGTGACTTCCGATGGCTAACCTAATCGTGGCTGGAGCGGCGGGCCGGATGGGCCGTCTGCTGATCGCGCTTGCGTCGCGCGATCCGGCGCACAAAGTTGTCGGCGCGCTAGAAGCGCGCGGCAACAGCGCGATTGGATCGGACGCCGGCGAGCTGGCCGGCGTGGGCGCGCTCGGCGTCAAAATTTCCGACGACTATCCGTCGATCGCAAAGCCCGACACGGTCACGCTGGACTTCACGACGGCCACCGCCTCGATGGAACATCTCGAAGTCGCGTCGAAAGCGGGCGCTGCGATCGTAATCGGCTCGACCGGCTTCACGCCCGAGATGGAAACGCGCGCGCGCGAACTGGCGCAAAAAACGCGCACCGTCATCGCGCCCAACATGAGCATCGGGGTCAACGTGCTGGCGAAGATCGTCGCCGAAGTTGCCGCGATCCTGCCCGACTTCGACGCTGAAGTTATCGAGATTCATCATCGCACCAAAATCGACGCGCCCAGCGGCACCGCATTGTCGCTCGGCAAGGCGATCGCGTCGGCGCGCGGCGTGGAATTCGCGCCCAACGCGGTCTTCGGCCGCGAAGGAATCACGGGCGTCAGGCCCGACGGCAAAATTGCGGTGCTCGCGCTGCGCGCGGGCGACGCGGTCGGCGATCACACCGTGATTTTCGGCGGACAGGGCGAGCGGCTCGAGTTGATCCATCGCGCACAAAGCCGCGACTCGCTCGCGCGCGGAGCGCTCCGCGCGGCCGCCTGGCTGAAAAGCCGCAAGCCGGGTCTGTACACGATGCGCGACGTGCTTGGAATCTGATCGCGCTCTTCAATCCGTGCGCTTCAGAAATGCGCGCACTCGATCGGACAGCGGTTTCAGATCGGTGTTGTCGACCAGCGCACCGGCCATCCTGACCGGATCGCCGAAGAAGAAACGCTCGTACAAAACCTGGCGGCCGCCGAACGCGCTGCATGCCACCTCCCACGCCAATCGATAAAGCGCCACGCGCTCTTTCGCAGGCGCATCGGCGGCGGCGAAGTAGCGCTCTAGGTCGGGCACTTCTGCGGGATTTGCGAAGTCGCTCGCCGACGGTGTCGCCATCAGTGAGCTCGAACTGTTGAGTTGAATAATCTCAACCATGCGCGGATAGAGCCGCGGGAAAAGATTGCGCGCAGTGTCGAGCGGCGCCCGCGCCGGCGTGAACACGCCCCACTTGTCGGGCGCGGCGTCAGCTTCGGCCGCGCGCAGGCACGCGCGCATCGTCTCGGTAGTCATGATCATCTCGGCCAGCCGCTCGCGCACGTGCGGCAACGACATCGCGTCGCTGGCCTCCGCGATTCGCGCCGCCAGGCCGAGAACGAATTCGCTCTTCGCGACATTTTTCACGGCCACCTGATGCATCATGTGGACGACGGCGCCGGTGCCCGCGTACAGCGCGTTGCATCGCGCGACGTCGCCGCACAGGAATACGCGATTCCACGGGACGAGCACGTGGTCGAAGACGACCACTGCATCCATTTCCTCGAAGCGCGACGCGAGCGGATTGTCGAAGCGCGACCGGCCGAGGTCGTATGCCTCGCGGCAGATGAACTTCAGGCCTTTCGCGTTGCACTGGATCGCAAACGACAGCGCGAACGGCTCCGCCGCCGGCTCAGCCTTCAGCACCGTCGAAGGAAACACCAGCAGCTCCTCCGACAGCGGCGCCAGCGTCGCGAGCATCCGGCATCCGCTCACGATGATGCCGTCGCCGGTCTTGTCGACGAGCTTGAGCGCGAGGTCGGCGTCGGTCTGTCCCGCCCATCCGGCGGCGCGGCTCGCGCGCGGGTTGACGAGAGTATGCGTCGCGCACCAATCGTGATGGCGCGCCTCCATATAGTAGTTCCAGATGTTGTCGCCGTATTTTGGATCGCTCTCGGCAAAAAAATCGCGCGCGGCAGCCATCGCCGCGAGACTCACGTTCAGATAATCCGGCGTGCGCCCGAGCATCCCGCAGCCGAAGTCCGCCCAGGTTTTCATCATGCGCGTGCGCTTGCGCAGATCGTCGGCGCTCTTCGGAATGATGAACGACAGGCCCGCGCGGCCGCCGTCGTCGGTGCGATAGGTCATCGTCTCGGGATGTTCCATCTGCATGTCGTACAGCGACGCGACTGAGCGCGCGCAATTCTCAAATGCCGGATGCGCCGTGACATCGCCGGCACGCGCGCCGCCGATCCAGATTTCCGCGCCGAGCTTCTTCAGCGACGACAGGTAGTTGTTGCCCGAGCGCGCGCCCACTTCAGATGACCTCGTTGAGCAGGGGCAGCCGCTTGCGGATTCGTTCGGCGGCGTCGGCCGGCGCCATGTACGGCGGCCGCGCCGGTCCCATCTCGATTCCGGTCGCGACTGACGCGGTGACCTTGGTGGTGCCGAGATGGCCGAGCGTTTCCTCGCCGCCGCGCGGGAAACATCGATTGAGCCGGCGCTGAATTTCCTCGGCGCGCGGGTACTCGCCCGCCTTGTACGCCTTGAGCAGCGCGACGGCGGCCGGCACCGCAAAAATATTGATGAAGCCGCCGGCCGCGCCGAGCATCAGCCCCGCGAGCAGCGCGCGAAACGTATTGTAGATGTCTGCGCGGCCGTCCACTTCATCGTACAGCGCCTCGAGATGCTGCAAATCAGTCAGCACTTCCTTGAATGCGACCACGCCGGGTATCGTCGCGAGCTTGCCCGCGAACTTCGGCGAGATATTGAACTTGCTGAGCGCCGGATTGTGGTAGATGACGACCGGCAGGTCGCCCGCCTCCGCGATCATCCCGTAGTGGCGCTCGACTTCGGCCTCGCCGCATCGCCAGTAGTACGGCGGAATCACCTGCTGCGCGTCGTAACCGAGGCGCGCCGCGATCTTCGCGTAGCGCAGCGTCTCGAGCGTGGTCGCGCCGGAGGTCATCGCGACCGCGGACAGATTGGCGCGCCTGCGCGTCTCCTCGATCACGATTTCGAACACGCGTGTGCGCTCGGCCTCGTCCATGTGCAGAAACTCGCCGATACTCGGCGCGGCGACGACGCCGTCGGCGCCCGCCGCAATCGCCCACTGAACTTCGCGCCGCAGCGCGTCTTCATTGAGCCGATAGTCGTCATGAAACGGCGTCACCAGCATCGCCAAAATTCCGTGTGCAAGTTTCAAACGCTCACCTCCGGCCAAGTCGCGCTAGGCAGCCTCGCGCTCGGCGCCGCTGAAAGACGGTTGAAAGAGAAAAATCGCCTGGCCGGTTCCGATCGCGGCCTCGTATTTTCCAAACTGCTCGCCGCGCCAGGTCCACGACTCGCCGCCCATCGCACCGGCCATCGTGATGTAGTGCGAGAAGCGGCCTTCTGGCGAGCAATGCGTGCGGTAGTCGTCGGCGGATGCGAGCACTGCGTCATGCCGCCCGGCCTTGAACCATTCCATGATGCGTTCGTCGTACAGGCGGTTTGCGGTTGACGCGATATCTTCGGGCGACGCCGAGGCGCGGTCGAGAATTCGATCGTAGTCCCAGAACTTGTGCGACATCCCGCCCGACGCGACGATTACGACGCGCCGATTCGATTTCCAGATAGCCTGTCCGATAGCAGCGCCATAGGCCAAGTCGTTTTTGACCGACGCGGTCTGGCACACACTCAGCGACAGAACGCGACGGCGAGCCTCGTGATTGAAATAGTACATTACGTTCAGCGTTGGATAGTGAATCGGCAAGTTGGTATGCGACGACGCGATCGCGCGAATCCCCCGCTCCCGCGCCTCCATTTCGACCGCACGCGCGAGCTCGGCGTCGCCCCGATAATCATACTCGAGGTCATGAAGCATGGCCGGCAACTCTTCCGAGGTATACACGCCGGACAGCCGCTCGTGAGCGTTGAGTACGTACTCCAAAGTAGAGAACCAGTGAGTATCGATTAGTAAGAAGGTGTCGAAGTCGAGATGACGCAGACGCTCGCGCTCGAGCTTCGGCATCGCGTCGTAAAATGTCGTCACGTTGCGGCCCATGTAGGCGCGGCGCGCGACCGGATCGGTGATCATCAGCCGCGGTACGTGGGTGGTGAAGACGGTCGCAACGACCTTACCCATCGCGATCCTCCTCGCCGTATGCGACGCACACGAGTTTCGGCTCCGTCCAGAACTCCATGCTGAAGCGGCCGCCCTGCCTGCCGAGCCCGCTCATCCTGGCACCTCCAAAAAGGGACGCGTACTTTCCGCCGGTTAATAACTTCGCACCGTTTGCTCCGGCGTCGACGTAGCGTCCCGCGATGAACAATCGTGTTTCCATTTCGCTTTTCGTGGTCAGAGGGAGTCTTGCGAATCTGCTGAAACATAGCAAAACCGCGCGCCGGTGGTATCTCCAGCGCGCCCGCGCGACCCCTGCCTTGACGCGTCATCGCAACGGCCCTAACCTGAGCCTCGGGCGCCGACTGTAACCGTGGCTGCA
Source organism: Binatus sp. (SeqCode) (assembly GCA_050010075.1). Lineage (GTDB taxonomy): Bacteria > Desulfobacterota > Binatia > Binatales > Binataceae > Binatus. Next base: position 19,194 of record JBEKLS010000049.1, read on the forward strand.
TTACCCACCATCATTCCGATCTTTCCGCTGCCGAACCTCGTGCTGTTCCCGGGGCTGGGCGTGCCGTTGCATATCTTCGAGCCGCGCTATCGCGAGATGATCGCCGATGTCGCCGACGCGCACGGATTGATCGGGATGGCGCTGCTGAAGGGCGACTGGCAGACGGACTATCACGCCTTTCCCGATATCTTCGAGGTCGGATGTGCGGGCAAGGTCGGCGATCTCGTCAAGCTGGCCGACGGCCGCTACAACCTGGTGCTCGAAGGGCTGGCTGAATTCAGAATCGTGCGCGAAATTCGCGACCGATCATATCGGCAGGCGCAGGTGAACTGGTGTCCGGTGCCGCCTGAAGCGCTCGATTGCGACGCCGAAACGATGGACGGGCTGCGCGAAATGCTGTTCAGCTATCTCGGCGAGGCCGCGCACGAGGCGTGGCAGACGATCGTCGAGCAGCGCGGGATGCGCGGCGCCGCGCTGATAAACTTCCTGTGCTTTCATCTCGACATGACGCCGCTCGAAAAGCAGACGCTGCTCGAGGCGCTGTCCGATCGGGTCGATTGCCTGCTCGACGTGCTGACCTTCAAGCTCGAGGAGCGCAAGCACGGACCAGTTGGAACCAGCGGCGGCCCCGATTCCGTTCAATAGTGACCTAAAACTCCTGTCGTGCGGTGCAACATGACTATTGCACCGGAGCGACAAAATGCGAACGGTTGTGGCCAAATCGTAGCGCCTGTCGGCGATGGGTCAGACTGTCGTTTAGACGGCCGGCAATTCGCATAATGCGGAATGATTTGCGAAAAGATGGCTGATTTGATGGATTTCTCAACGCTTCGATAGTCCACTTCCCAGTTCATGAGCGCTTAATATGCTGCCTAAATTGTATTAGGGCAGTTGCCGGCAAATTCGGCATGATCATTGCGTCCTCTGAGGTCGAACGACCAAACGGCGAGAATTCCGGCACCGACTGCATGAACGCCTGTCGGACGGAGGACTCGATGGGGTGAGGACAAGTCCAATGGAATGGGAAAACAGCGCTCTAGGAAATCTCTTCGTGCCAGACGTTTTGACGCCTGAGCAGTTTTACGACAGCCGTCGTGACGACAGCACGATTCGGCCGGTGAAAAAGCTGATGATGGCTATCCTGGAGGACGCGCTTCGATGCTTCCAGAATAATGCGGACGCCAAGGGCGGACCGCGCAAGCGTCTGTTCAACGAGGCCGAGCAGTGGCTGATCGGCGAAGGCGGCGAAGGCCCGTTCTCGTTCGAGACGGTTTGCGAGACGCTCGGAATCGAGCCGCAATTCCTGCGCAGGGGTTTGCGCGACTGGCGCAGTCAGCAGCTTGCGGGCGTATCGACGCGCCGGCTGGCGCGACGCTCGCCGGTGGTCCGCAGCGGCCGCATCAGCGCGCCCGCGCGGCGTGATGCAAAACGCACGGCGGCTACCGGTCGCTAGCATGCACTTCCGGCGCGAAATCGCGCCGGTATAAAATTCCGCACAATAGAAAGGCGGCGCGGCATCTTGTCAGAGATGCCGCGCCGCCTGATTTTTACCCCGCGATCGCGATCAGACCCGCGCGAGTTGCACCGATCCGCCGAGCGCTCTCAGCAGTAATTACTGCGCCGCTGGAGACGGAGCGCCAGACGGAGCTTTCGCTGCCATCGGTCCTCCGGGCGGAGGAGGCACGTAGCCCTTAGGCTGCGCCTGAACCCACTGCTCGCAAGCAGGAATGTCCTGCGAGTCGAGCGACTCCTGGTCCATAATCTGTTGATCGGTCCAGCCGTGTGTCTTCTCCCAGTGAACGCCGGGACACTTGACGGCCAGGTTGAAATTTCTTGAGGTTGACGCTGCTGCTGCTGGTGGCGCACTTCCGCCGCCGCCGCTTGAGCTGCCGCCGCTCTGGCTCGCGCAACCGGCGATCAACAATGCCAGCCCCATCGCCAGCGCCAATCCGATCTTCCGTTTCATGGCATCCTCCTTCAATCTAGGGACCCCTCCACTGCTAATAACCCGAGCTAACATGGTCATTCGCCGTTCGTTTAAGCAGGGCCAAAATACACCGTTCAGAATAATTAGCAAACCCCCCGTAACTCATTCATAACGCCTGGAACACGGTTCGTTCACCGCGCTCGGACCGCCGGGCACGGCCTTCAAAACAGGCAAGTTCGAGATGCGCGAGGGTTTCGAAGGTCGCCGCCATCACGTGGAATATGGGCCGCTCCTCGCCGCCAAATACTTGTTGCGCTACCTCGAATGCCGTCTGCGGCGCTTTGCGCGTCAAATCGAGCATTTCCGCCTCTCGATATCGATGATGCTCGATCAACTGATTGGCGCGGTGGCGATGGTCATGATAAACGCCGCCGTGCGCCGGCAGAACGAGTTCCACGTCGAATTTCTGAACTTTCAATTGCGAGGCGATGAAATCTCCCAGCGGGTTGGTTCCCGCCACGTCCGGATAGATTCCGACGTGTGGTGTAATTTTGGGCAACAGGTGATCGCCGACGATCATCACTTTTTCTTTGCGCAGGTAGATAACGTTGTGACCCGGCGAATGACCCGGCGTCCAGATAACTTCGAGCTCGCGGTCGCCGACTTTAATAACGTCGTGATCGTCGATGAACTTGTCGGGTTGTGTGACCGGTCCGTACATCGACGTCCCCATCCAGGCGGGACGCATTCCGGTCGGCTCGAATTGCTCGATCGGAAATCCGTGCTTTTTAAAAAACGCGCGCGACTCCGGCCGGTCCTGCGGAGACATCCTGCCGAACTCGATCATCCTGCCCGCGCGCTCCGCTTCGAGGCGATGAATGTGCGTTATCGCATGACTGCGGCGGCGAATCTCGCCCGACGCGCCGAAGTGATCGATATGATGATGCGTCGCGACGAGCGTATCGAGATCCTCAACCTTGAGACCGACTTCGGCGAACGCCTCCTCGAGTGCCGCGATGCTCTCCGGCGAGTTCATCCCGGTGTCGACCAGCGTCCACGCACCGTGACAGTCGATCAGATAGACGTTGATGATTGTCGGCCGCATCGGCAGCGGCAGGAAAATCTCGTAGATACCCGGGTGGACCTCAACTATTTTCGCCATCGATTACTCTCAGTGGCAGGTTTCGCATGACTGGGAAGTCCTTGCGCTCCGCCGCTTCGTTCGACTCTTGCAGATGCTATCTGAATACGTGAGCCATTTCTCACTCGTGCAACTCGTCCTTGACCTGGAACGTCACTTTGACATTCACCTTCCAGCGCACCACTTTGTTCGCCTCGACCATTGCGTCGATGCCGACCACGTGAGCGGTGTGGATGCCTTTGATCGTCACGCCGGCGCGCGAGATTGCCAATTGCACGGCTTCTTCGACCGAATTGGCCGAAATGCCTGTCAGGTCGATCGTTTTTTCAACCATTGCGCTCAGCCGCTCCTGGGGACTGCATTGGCGCGCGATTGTTTGACGCTTCCACTTGCGCGGCGCTACGCTCGCCCCTGCCACAGTGGTTAGCGCACGGCGAGAGTCGAGACAAGGCACGTCGCGCGAAACGGCTGCGCGGTAAGCTGAATGGAAGCGCGTGATTGGTCAGCGCGACGGGAGAGTCGGCAGTTGTCAGTCAAAATCGAGTCGCCAGCCGGCGAAGAAGCGCTCACCGAGTTCGTACTTTTTCAACATCGGGTCTACGAATACCGCAGCGCGCGATGGGCCGCGATGGTCGCGGTGCAGTTGCCGATTCTGATGGGCGAGGGGCCGTTCGCCGCAGGACGCAAAATCCGTCCGTTCGCCGCGCGGGTCGACGGCAATATCGTTGCGCGCGCCGTTGCGATAATCGACGGTCACTATCAGCGTCATTGGAACGAGCAACTCGGGCACCTCGTGATGTTCGAAGCGATGCCGGGCACGCGCGATGCCGTCGTCGCGATGATGGACGCGGCGTCGGAGTGGATGAAATCCAACGGCGCGACAGCGGCGCGAGCCGGCTACGGATTGCTCGAATTTCCGTTTGTGATCGATGACTACGAAACCCTGCCGCCGGATATCGCGCGACAGAATCCCGCGTACTATCACTCACTGCTCAAGGATGCGGGGTTCGAGACCGAGCGCGGATGGGTTGACTATAAGATCGAGGTGACGCCGGAGCTGATTGCGCGCTACGAAAGCGCACTCGAGGCGAGCCGCCGTGCCGGTTTCGAAGTCGTTGCGCTGAATGAGCTGGCGCCCGCGCGGCGCATCCGCGATTTCGAATACACCTGGAACACCGCCTTCGCGCATCATTGGGGCGCGACGCCGTTCACCACCGACGAGCTTGTGTTCCTGTTCGAGTTCTTCGCGATGTCGGGCGCACTGGAGACCTCGGTGCTGGCGTATCGCGACGGCCAGCCGGTGGGAGCATTGATGGTCACGCCGCCGAATTCAGACGGCGCGATTCTCAAACCCGGCCGCCGGCTCGGCGATCACGAGAAACTGAACTTTCTCGGGATCGGCGTGCTCGAAGCGGCGCGCGGCCGCGGCGTGAATCTCGCTATGGCCTCGCATTCGTACCTGAATCTGATCCGGCAAGGCGCGAAGTATCTCAGCTACACGCTGGTGCTCGATGACAACTGGCCATCGCGCCGCACGGCAGAAAAGCTCGGCGCAAAAGTCTGCGCAAATTACGTAACCTACCGCCGCACGTTCTGAAGCGTCAGGCGGCGCGCTGCTTCTTGATCCGCGCGGCTGCGCTGGGCAGGAGATGTTTGCGCGCCAGCTTGAGATCGTAGTGGGTTTGAAGATTCAGCCAGAACTCGGGACTGTTGCCGAAGTACAATGCCAGACGCAGCGCCGTATCGGCGGTGATCCGCCGGCGGTTGTTCACAATTTCGGCGATCCGATTTGGGGAAATGCCGATTGCCTTGGCAAGTTGGTTTTGCGACAGCCGGTACTCTGCCAGGAACTCCTCTTTCAGCATCTCGCCGGGCGTAACCGGCGCAAATTCTTCCTTCGCCGAAGTATTCTTAGTGGTAGTCAACGAGTTGGACCTCCTGCGCGTCGCCGTCGCGCCATTTAAAAATTACGCGCCACTGATCGTTCACTCGGATCGAGTGGAAGTCTTTCAGATCGCCCTTTAGCTTCTCGAGCCGGTTCGAGGGCGGGATGCTCAAATCCTCGAGCCGACCCGCCGCATTGAGAGCCTCCAACTTCCGTTTAGCACGCCGGGCCACTCCCTCGAACTGACGTACGAACCGATCGGCAAACAGCGCCTGCGTCCGCTCGTCGCCGAAGGAACGAATCACGTTTCAGACGCTATACCGTAAACCGGTATGCGGTCAACCGACAACAGATGATTCGCATTCCAGAGCGGGCAGCACTCCATGCGCGCCTCGTTCCGCGATGGCTACGGCCGGTCTCTCCGGCATTCCTTACATACCGACCGTTTAATAGCGTTTGCCAAATTGATCCGCGATGCTGTAAGAATCGAAAAGTCGCTGCCTTGATTCGCCAACCCCTAGCTTCGAAGGAGGGATCTTTCGATGGCCGATTTTGATCTTCACATTAAAGATGGAACCGTGGTCGATGGAACGCGCGTGCCGCGATATCGCGCCGACGTCTGGATCAAGGACGGCAAGATCGCACAGATCGGCGGCCGCTCGCCCGGCTTCGCGAAGAAGACCGTCGACGCCGGCGGCCTCGTCGTCGCTCCCGGCTTCGTCGATTTGCACACACACTACGACGCGCAGATTCGCTGGGATCCCTATTGCACCATCTCGGGATGGCACGGCGTCACCTCGGTCGTGCTCGGCAACTGCGGCTTCGGCTTCATGCCGGTCAAGCCGGAATTTCGCGAGCGCTCGATGCTCACGATGACGCGCACCGAGGCGATTCCGTACGAGTCGATGAGAGTCGGGATGAAGTGGGATTGGGAAACCATTCCGGAGTACCTCGACTCGCTCGATCGCACGGCCAAGGGCGTCAACGTAATTCAGTACCTGCCGATCTCGTCGCTGCTCATCTACGTGATGGGCCTCGAGGCCGCCAAGACCCGGCCCGCGACCGACGAGGAACGCGCCGAGATGCGCGCGCTGCTCGCCGAAGGAATGGACGCCGGCCTCGGCGGCTTCTCGCTGCAGCGCCTCGGCCCCGATTCGACGCAGGCCGACTTCGACGGCTCGCCGATGGTCACCGACACGATGTGCGACGAGGACATCCTCAACCTCGCGCGCGTTTTGCGCGAGCGCGACGAGGGCTTCATCCAGATCACGCAGGCTACAGGGCATATCAAGGACGACCTCGCGTTCCTCGAGCGGCTGGCGGCCGAGGCGAATCGTCCCATCCTGCACAACGCGATAGCGCCCGCCCGTCACGATCCAAAAGTTCATCAGCGCAGCCTCGCATGGCTCAAGCGATGCCGCGAGAAAGGTCTGCCGATCTTCGGACAGACGGCGACGCTGCGCACCGGCTTCGCCTTCACGCTCGAGCATTGGAATCT
>JBEKLS010000050.1:0-25067 GCA_050010075.1 Binatus sp. (SeqCode)
CGACACGTTCGCGGATGCGCACGGCCTCGTCGTGATGTATCCGAACGGAATCGAGAAGCATTGGAACGACGGCCGCGTGATCGGGCATGAGTCGACGGCCGACGACATCGGCTTCATGAAGGCGATGCTGGCGGAGGTGATCGCGCAAGGGCTGATCGATCCCAAACGCGTGTTCGCCGCCGGAATTTCCAACGGCGGCTTCATGGCGCAGCACATGGCGTGCGTGATGCCCGAGGCGCTCGCCGGAATCGGCGTGATCGCCGCGTCTCAACCAGTCGATGCGGCGTGTCCATCGCCGCGCCCGATGCCGGTGATTTTCTTTCAGGGCACCGCCGACAAATTCGTGCCCTTCAATGGCGGTCCGATCGCGCCGCAATTGGGCAACAATCGCGGCACCGCGATGAGCAACGCGCAGGCGGTCGCAGTCTGGCAGAAGCGCAACGGCTGCGGCGCGCCGACACGGACCCAATTGCCTGACGCCGAACCCCTGCCAGTGACAGTCGTAACCTTCGCGTGCCCACCGGGTCGCGGCCTCGAGGACGTGATCATCCAGGGCGGCGGTCACACGTGGCCAGGCGCGCGCTCGGGCTTCCTGGTCAATATGATCCTCGGACCAGTCACAGACAGTATCAACGCCAACGAAACGATGTGGACCTTCTTCCAAAAGCAAATGCGCTGATCCGGTCCCTCGCCCCAGTCAGGATGTCGCGCTCCGCGCCACTTCTTACCCGCCTCGCCCGCTTCGTTGCGGGAGAGGCCGCGCTTCCTGCGCGGGTGAGGGTCCGCTTTCACAGGAGAGGTTAGGTGAGGGTTCTGTGGCGCATTCGGTGATTCCCATCTTTCTCCTTTACGCGCGCCTCCGCTTTCTCTATATAGGTGAAACAGTCCGTCGAGGATTTTCCCGGCGAGATTGATTGGTGCCTCCGGGTGGAGGCGATGACATTTTTGGCGTCTGCTCGCGCCTGGATCCGAGGTTTGGACCGGGACTCCGAGTGATTCGAGCGCTCGTTAATTCGAGCTTGCTCTGATGCGGGGTTGCCGGTGCGCGGCAGCCCCGATGTTTTTTTGGAGTGAGTGAGAAATATGACGCAGGAAAAAGTTCGCGTGCCCGATCTCGCGCGCATGAAGGCCGCGCGCCAGCCGATCACGATGCTGACCGCGTACGACTTTCCGTTCGCGCGGATTTTCGACAACTGCGGCGTCGATCTGCTGCTCGTCGGCGACAGTCTCGCGATGTCGGTGCGCGGCGAGGACAACACGCTCGCCGTGACGATCGACGAGGTCATCTACCACACCCGCGCGGTCGCGCGAGCGCGCCGCCGTGCACTGGTCATCGCCGACATGCCGTTCCTCTCGTACCAGGTGAGCGCCGAGGACGCGCTGCGCAACGCCGGCCGCCTCGTCAAGGAAGGCGGCGCCGAGGCGGTGAAGCTCGAAGGCGGCGTCGCGATTGCCGATGCGGTCGCGCGAATCGCGGCGGTCGATATTCCCGTGATGGGTCACGTCGGGCTGACGCCGCAGTCGATTCATCGGATGGGCGGGCATCGCGTGCAAGGTCGCAAGTCTGGCCGCATCGCGGGATGCCGTGAACGGCTGCTCGAAGATGCCGTCGCGCTCGAAGCCGCCGGCGCATTCGCGATCGTGATCGAAGGTGTGCCGCCATCGCTTGCGCGCGAGATTACCGAGCGCGTCGCGGTCCCGACTATCGGCATCGGCGCCGGCCCCGATTGCGACGGCCAGGTGCTCGTGATGCACGATCTGCTCGGTCTCGGCGAGTCGTGCCCGCCGCGCTTCGCCAAGCCGTTCGCGCATCTGTGGAATGACGCCGCGGCCGCTGCCAGCGCCTACGTGCGCGAAGTCAAAGAGCACGCGTTCCCGGCGCCGGAACATTGCTATGCCGAATCGAGGAGGGCGCCGCGATGATCGTCATCAACTCGCCCGACGAAATGACCCGCTATGCCGAGAGTGCGCGTCAAAGCCGCGAACGAATCGCGCTGGTACCGACGATGGGCTACCTGCACGACGGCCATCTGACGCTGATGCGCGAGGGCCGGCGCGAGTCGTCGGTGCTGGTCGCGTCGATTTTCGTCAATCCAACGCAGTTCGGACCCGGCGAGGACTTCGCGCGCTACCCGCGCAACTTCGAGCGCGACTGCGCGATGCTCGAGACGGTGCCGGTGGATGTCGTCTTCGCGCCGGAGCCGGCCGCGATGTACTCGCCCGACGCGCAGAGCTGGGTCGACGCGGGCGACATCACGAGCGGTCTCTGCGGCGCGCATCGCCCCGGTCATTTCCGCGGCGTCACGACGGTAGTCGCGAAGCTCTTCAATATTGTGAAACCGCATCTGGCGATTTTCGGTGAGAAGGATTTTCAACAGCTGCGTGCGATTCAGAAAATGGTCCGCGATCTGAACTTCGACGTCGAAATCATGCCGGTGCCGATCGTGCGCGAGAAAGACGGCCTCGCGATGAGCTCGCGCAACGCGTACCTGTCATGCACGGAGCGGGAAGACGCGCTCGCGCTAAGCCTCGCGCTCCGTGCAGCGCAGGAAAAGCATCGCACGGGCGCATGCTGCGCCGAGGAAATAGTGTTCGCGGCAACGCGGGTGCTCAAACGGACGAAGGGCGTCGAGATTCAATATGTAGAAGCGGTGGACGCCGAGACGCTGGCCGGTCATCCGTCACTGGAGCGCCCGATCCTGATCGCAATAGCAGCCCGCGTCGGCAAAACGCGGCTGATAGACAACGTCGTGCTGCAGCCGTAGCGCAGCATCAGCATCCTGGAATTCGGACCCTCACCCGCGCCGAAGGCGCGGCCTCTCCCTGATAGGGAGAGGCTAGGTCAGGTCATAAAGAGGATTAACAGGCCGCCGGCTACGATGAAGCCGCCGCCGAAGATGATTCTGTCGTCAGGAATTTGCTTGAAGAGAATAAGCGAGATCGTTTGCGAAACCACGAAGAAAATCGCGATGTAGATCCCCATCAGTCGATTGAAATCGACACCGCTTTGGTTGACCACCACTCCGTACGCGAAGAGTGTGAACGCGCCGGCCGCCAGCGAGTAGCCGTAGCTGTGCAGTCCTATGCGAACGAGCGCATCGCCGCCAACTTCAAGCACCGCAGCCACGATTAGGACTGCGAGGGTCTTAAGAATCAAACCCGAACCGGCTTAATAATAATCGACCGGGTCGATCTGTCGCTTGGCGCCCCAGTAGAAGAGCATGTTCTCGGTCAGGCCCTGCCAGGTGAACTTCCCGGGCGGCATCAGCAGCCGCTTGGCCATCGACTTGAGCGAGTAGAACTCCTTGGTGCAGCGCCACACGCCTTCTTCGACTTCCTGCGGCGACATGTTCTTGGGCACGAACATGCAGCGGAAGTTGTTGGTGTACAGATCGGCGTCTGGAATTATCACGCGGCCTTCGTTCTCGAGCTGCGTGCGCATCGGCGTGCCGACGCGCGGCGTCACCGTATTGAAGAACGCCTCGGGCGCTTTGACTTCATGCAGGAACTTCAGCGTGTCGTCGAAAATTCCCGGACGATCCTCTTCCAGCCCGAACAGGAAGTTGAGCGAGTAGTAGATCCCGTACTTCTCCATTTTCTTGAGCAGCTTCTTGTACTGCCCCGCATGATTCTGAATCTTGTTCATCGACAGCAGACTGTCCTGGCTGATCGATTCCACCCCGATGTTGACGTGGAAGATTCCCGCCTTGGCCGCCAGGTCGAGCAGCTCGTCGTCGTGATTCGAGTTGATCGTCCACAGGCACGAGAAGCGGATGTTGAGCGGCTCGAGCGCCTTGAACAGCTCGCGCGCGAACTTGTGCTTGCCTGTTATCTGATCGTCGATGAACTGAAAGCGCCTGAAGCCGGTGACCTTCACCACCTGCTTGATCTCTTCGACGATGTCCTCGATCGGCCGCGTACGATATGCGCCGTCGTAGAAGACCGGAATCTCGCAGAACGAGCATCGATACGGGCATCCGCGGCTGGCTTGCACCGGCGCCGCCTTGAACAGGTAGCGGTTGAGCTTGAGCAGCTCGTGGCGCGGGCGCGGCAGGTTCTTCAGATCGTGCACCTTGTCGGCTTTGTAAATCGTCTTGAGCTTGCCGTCGCGCCAGTCCTGCAGCAGCTCGGGCCACACCAAGTCGGCCTCGCCCTTCACGACCGCGTCGCAATGATGGAGCGCTTCCTCGGTTTGCAGCGTTGCATGGAAGCCGCCGAAGACCACCGGGATGCCGCGTTTGCGGAACTCGTCGCCGAGCTGATATGCGCGCAGCGACGCACCGATGGTGGTCGTCATGCCGACCAGGTCCCAGCCGCCGTCGAAGTTGATGTCCTCGAGGCGCTCGTCGCACAACGTCACGTCGTATTCATCGGGCGTCAGTCCCGCCATCAGCGGAATCATCAGCCCCATAATCAGCCGCCAGCGCGTCTTATGCGGCGTGCCGTCGAGATGGACGGTCGTGGGTTGCACCAACAGAATTCGAGGCTTCTTGCCGTTCATACTTCCTCCGCCTGCGGGTCTCGGTTCGATTCCTACAGGCTTTCAACCTTCATTGACGATTCGGTGCGGCCGGTAATCCATATCAGGGCCAGCGCGAACACGTAAGTGCCGAACGCCGTGCCCCAAGCGAAGTACTCTAGCCGATTAATCAATGCCAACACTACGAGCAGATACGCGAAATCGCGCCCGCTCCATCGATCGACCTTGTCCAGCCACTGCGCCGCCTGCTCGCCCTTGATTTTGAAGGCGCGCCAGGTGGCGTAGGCGCACATCGCGAAGCCGCCGAGCAGAATCGGGATCAGGTACAGGTAAGCGCGGCTCTGACCGGCCCGGTAGCATCCGACCAGCAAGCCGACGAACACGGCGGCATGCACGACATTGTCGGTGATCACGTCGAGCGCGCCGCCGAAATCGCTCTCGACCATCTTGAGGCGCGCCAGCTCACCGTCGACGCCGTCGATCGTGATCGAGATCAAAAAGAAAATCGCCGCGAACAGTCGCACCCAGTAGTTCGGCACCGCGAACATGCAGGCCGTCGCCAGGCCGAATACCGTGTTGGCGACGGTGACCATGTTCGGCGTGGCTTGCGTATGCGTCGCCAGCCAATAGCTGATGCGCCACGAAATCCGCCGGTCCACCCATCGCGCCATCGGCGCGTCCTTGTGCGCCGACTCCTCGCGAATCGACTTCGCCAGCCGCAGTTCCGCTTCCTCTCGATCTTCGGGCCGCCCGTTCAGCGCGAACGGCAACAGGCTCGCGGCCGGCGCCGGGACGTCGGTCGAAGTCGAAATTCCACCGCTCTTCAGAATCGCACCAATCGGACCGGTCACGATTTCGCCGCCCTGGTCATGGTCAGTACTCGCTGCACGATGAACAGATTTAGGATCGGCGGCATGCGCGTCGAGGATTCGCGCCAGGTGCGACTTGGCAAATACCAGGTTCCCGGAAAACGACACGCACGGCGACAGCGGGTCGATGCCTAATTCGCGCGCAGCTTGATTCTTCAGCACGTCGCCGAGCGATTCGACAATCAGCACACTGTCGCGGTCTTTGAACCTGCCCATCGCGCGGGCGACCTGCGGATATTGGTCGCGCGGCGCCGCCACGACGAATCGTTTCACCCCGGCGCGCTCGCAATTAATCATCAGCCGCTCTAACAAAGGACGGCCGAACACCGCATTATCCGCGCGGTCAGGAGCAGCAATTAGAGCAGTTTCAATCACCAACGTTTTAGAACCCGGTTTCCCCCGCCTTGCTCGATCGGCGCCACGCTAACACAGCAGTAATCCGAGTGAAAGTAGCGCTGCTACTAACTTCAAGCCCGAATTATGAGTTCGGCTGCTGTATCTGTTGATAACTGCCGTTTTCCCGGACATCCATCCTAGAGGAGATTGTGGGCGGCTGATAAACTAGGCTCTTTATGGCAACGACTACCGCCCTGTTATTCGACTTTGGCGGCACACTCGACGGGCCGGCGCATTGGCTCGACCGTTTTCTCGCCAGCTACCGCGCCGCCGGGATCGAAATGACGCGCGCCGAGCTCGATCCGGCCTTCGATGACGCTACGCGAATCGGCTACGGCGCGACGCGGGTGGTGACGCGCTTCGGGCTGACGGACTTGGTGCGATTCCTCGTCGGTCATCAGTTCGAGTACCTGCGCAAAAACGGACCGATCGCGCTCCGCACCAAGCTCGACGAGGCGGGAGCCGCCGGACGTCATCGATTGGTCGAGGCCGTCACGAATTCTTTCGTCCGTGAAACCGTCGCCGGCTTGGCGCATAGCCGCGAGGTCGTCGGTGCGCTCAAGAGCCGCTTCAAGCTGGGCATCGTGTCCAACTTCTACGGCAATCTCGACAAGGTCTTGGCCGAGGCGAAGCTCGATCGATTTTTCGCGGCGGTCGCGGATTCGTCGCGCGTCGGAATTTTCAAGCCCGACCCGGGCATCTTCGAAGCGGCGCTGAAAAAAATGCAGTGTGCGCCCGAGTCGGCTGCGATGATTGGAGATTCGCTCGGCAAGGATTGCGTGCCTGCACACAACCTGGGGATGCGCACCGTATGGCTGCGCGCCGCGTCGCAAACCGCCGACGATGCGACCGCCGCTGACTTCACGATTCGATCGATCGACGAAGTTGCGCAAATTCAATGGTGACGCAGTTGCAAGGAGCGATCATTGCCGCCGGCCGCGGCGAGCGCCTGCGCAGCTCGACGCACAGCGATATTCCCAAACCGCTCGTGATGCTCGGCGGCGAAGCGATGCTCTCGCGGCAGGCGCGCGCGCTCCTCGACGCGGGCGCGTCGTCGGTGGTCGCGGTGATCAATTCCGAAACGGCGCGCATCGCGAAAGAAATTTCGCTCGAGCTGCCGCCGTCGACGCGTGTGATAGTTCGCGACACTCCGAACTCGATGGAAACAATGCTCACCATAGGCGAAGCGCTCGAGCCGGGATGGTTTATCGCATCGACGGTGGACGCCGTAATTCCACAGGCGGAGTTGGCGCGTTTCGTTAATGAGTCGCGAAAAAAAATCGAGGAGGGTCGCGAGAAAAATCTGGCGGGTGTGCTCGCCGTCACACAATGGCGCGGCGAGGCGAAGCCGCTTTTCGCCGATGTAACATCAGACGGCTTGATCCGACAGCTGGGGAACCGTCAGACTTCTATGGTAACGGCGGGAGTCTATCTCCTGTCGACCCGGATTTTCGATCACGCCGCAGACGCGCGCCGCGCGGGACTCGACGCGCTGCGCCGCTTCCTCGCGATGCTGATTGAACGCGGGATGCGGTTGGATGCGCTCGAGATTGCAGGATCGATCGACGTGGACGAAGGGGCGGACCTCGAGGCGGCGCGCGCCGCAATACGGAAGATGCCATGAACTACCGAGCATTGGGAATTTATCGCGAACCGGAGTTTTCACCGGGCAAGGTCGAGGCCGACGCCGCGATTCTCGACGCCACCATGGCGGAGCTGAAGCGCGAAGGCGTTGAGATCGAGACGCTCGACGCAGGCAGCTTTGCTTCGCGGGAGCCCGTGCGAACCGACCTCGTGCTGCCGATGTGCCAGGGACCGCGCGCGCTCAAGCGGCTCGCTGCCGTCGAGCTGGCGGGCGCGATCGCTATCAATTCCGCGCTCTCGATTCGCAACTGCTACCGCGACTTGCTCGCGCCCGGTCTCGAGCGCGCCGGCGTGCCGACGCCGCCGGGTGCGCTGGTTGAGGCGGACGCGCCGCTGGATCCGCGCAAGCTCGCGGGCCTCGATTTGTCGGCGGGCGTATTCGTCAAGCGCGGCGATTTGCACGCGCTCGCGCCGGAAGACGTGCAACGCGCGGCCGATCGCGCCGAGGCGGAATCGATTCTCACCGATTTCGCGCGCCGCGGAATCCGCTTCGCCTACCTGCAGCAGGAAGTCACCGGCCAGGTCGTCAAATTTTACGGCGTGAGCGGCGGCTCGCATTTCAGCGTGCATCCGGAGGGCGAGGAAGTCGCCGAAGCCGCTGTGCGCGCGCTGTCGGAAGCCGCATCTGCCGCGGCGACCGCGCTCGGCCTCGAGGCGTGGGGCGGAGACGCGGTCTTGAGTGGCGATCGTTTTGCGATTATCGACTTTAACGACTGGCCCAGCTACAGCAGGGTGCGTGCGCCGGCCGCTCGCGCAATCGCGCGCCGTGCGATAGGTCTGCTTGGCCGCCCGCGCTAGACTGGGCCGGTAATTCAAACAAGGAATCGGTTCGCCTACTCATTTGATGACAACCAGCAACGGAAAACTTCCCTCGATCAAAACAGCAGTCCCCGGACCCAAGTCGAAAGAGATCTTCGATCTCGAACAAAAATATATCGCGCCCGGCCGCCAGCGGATTTCGCTGCTCGCCGGCCTCGCCTTCGATCACGGTGAAGGCGCGACGCTCACCGACGCCGACGGCAACACCTACGTCGATTTCTTCGCGGGCGTTGCGGTTGCGAGCCTCGGCCATGCGCATCCGGGCTTCGCGGATGCGCTGTCGAAGCAGGCGTCGCGGCTGATTGTCGGCACCTTCGCGACCAAAGAGCGCGCGGCGGCGTTCAAGGCGCTGGCCGAAGTCGCGCCCGCGGGATTGAACCGTGCACATCTATACAGTGGCGGCGCCGAGGCGGTCGAAGCGGCGCTCAGGCTGGCGCGTTCCGCAACCGGCAAGCATGAGGCAGTGAGTTTCTGGGGCGGGTTCCATGGCAAGAGCGGCGGCGTGCTCGGACTTATCGGCGACGAATCGAAGCAGGGCTACGGACCGCTGCAGGGCGGGCAGTACACGGTGCCGTACGCGGACTGCTACCGATGCCCGTTCAAGTTGAAGTATCCCGACTGCGGACTCTACTGCGTCGATTTCGCGCGGCAGCAGATCAAGATGAGCTCGAGCGGCGCGCTCGCCGCGATCGTCGCCGAGCCGATGCAGGGCACGGCCGGCAACGTGATCCCGCCTGACGACTGGCTGCCCGCGGTGAAGTCGGTCGCCAAGGATTTCGGCGCGCTGCTGATCGCCGACGAGATGATCACCGGCTTCGGACGCACCGGCAAATGGTGGGGCGTCGAGCATAGCGGCACGCGGCCGGATATCGTGACGGTCGGCAAGGGCATGGGCTCGGGCTTTCCGGTCTCGGGCGTGCTGCTGAGCGACGAGCTGGGCAAGGCAGAGCCGTTTGGCAAGCCGAGCGCGTCGTCGTCGAGCTACGGCGGCAATCCGCTGGCGGCCGTGGCGGTGTCGGAGACGATCGGCACGATTCAACGCGAGCAGCTGGTCGAGAACTCGCGAAAGGTCGGCGCTATGATGCTGTCGCGGCTGGTGCAGCTCAAGGAAAAATACGAATTCGTCGGCGACGTGCGCGGCAAGGGCCTGCTGATAGGCGTCGAGCTGGTGCGCGATCTCGAGACGAAGGAACTGCTCGGCAAAAAAGTCACCGAGCTGATTTTTGCCGAATGCCTCAAGCGCGGACTCGTTATCATGGGCTACTTTCCCAAGATTCGGATCAACCCCTCGCTGGTTATCACCGAAGCGCAGGCCGAAGCCGGCATCGCGATCCTCGACGAGGTGTTTGCGCACGTTCGCGACCACGTTGACTGGCGCCACGCGTAAGCGAAATCTTTTTCGATGGCCAATCCGAATGGCAACGCCGCGCTGTTTTTTGATCTCGGCGGCACCCTGGTCAAGCTGAACGAGACGCGCGAGATTCCGCTCGACGCCAACGGCAACATCGTCGTCGAGCTCCTGCCCGGCGTGGCCGAAAAGCTGCGCCCGATGCACAACCATCTGATGTTCGTCGTAACGAATCAGGCGGGAATCAGCCGAGGCCGTCTCACCGCGGCAAAAGTAGAAGCCGCGCTCGCGCAATTGGATAACATGCTCGGCGACATCCTCACCGCGTGGCAAGTATGCCCGCATACCGACGCCGACAACTGCGCATGCCGCAAGCCAAAGGGTGGAATGATCACGGAGCTGGCAGATATGTACGGCGTTGACCTGGCATCGTCGACAATGGTCGGCGATCAGGAAATGGACCGCCTGGCAGGCGAAGCAGCAGGCGTGGCAAAGTTCGTCGCAGCAAAAGATTTCTTCGGCTGGTAGCAGCGATCCTGGATCCTAACCTCTCCTTGTCCGAGGAGAGGTCGGCGTGAGCCGCTTGAAAAGCGGTGTCGCCGGGAGAGGTGCGACGCCTGACGACGCACCAACGCGAATTTTCTTTTTGCAGCAAGTCAGCAAGTCGTGCTGCCGTCTGACGGCGGCCCAGTGTCAGTCGATTGCAGTTAAACGAGTTGAGGCGAGTGCGTCGTCGAGCGCCGCACCTCACCCGGCGCCACCTTCGGTTGGCGCCGACCTCTCCTCGGACAAGGAGAGGTTATTCCGGACGGAATTTGTTAAGAAGGATCTGTCTGACGAGGAGATCACAAAATGAAAATCGGACTACTCACCCCTTTCACCGGCAAGAACGCTCATCCCGCGGAATTTGCGCGCGTCGCTGAATCGCTCGGCTTCGAATCCATCTGGGTGCCCGAGCATCCTGCGATGCCCGCGAATCCGCAGCAACAGTTTCCCACCGGCGGTCCGATTCCGCCCGCCTACTTCACGATGGCCGATCAGATCGTCGCGCTCAGCATGGCGGCTGCCGTCACGAAGAATTT
The DNA here is from genome assembly GCA_050010075.1 of Binatus sp. (SeqCode). Lineage (GTDB taxonomy): Bacteria > Desulfobacterota > Binatia > Binatales > Binataceae > Binatus. The sequence continues at coordinate 10,639 of JBEKLS010000050.1, forward strand.
GAAACTCGCCACCGGCATCTGCCTCGTCCCCGAGCATGAGCCGCTCGCCCTTGCCAAGCAGCTTGCAACGCTGGACGCGTACTCGGGCGGCCGCTTTCTGTTTGGAATTGGTGCGGGATGGCTGCGCGAGGAGAGCGACCTGTTCGGCGTCGACTTCCCCCATCGGTGGAGCGAGACCCGCGAGATGGTCGCCGCGATGCGCAAGCTGTGGACCGAGGACGCGGCCTCGTTCGACGGCAAATGGGTGAAGTTTCCGGCGGTGAGGTCGCTGCCGAAGCCGGCGCAGAAGTCGGGTCCGCCCGTGCTGATCGGGAGCCTCGACAAGAACGCGTTGAAGCGCGTCGCCAAATGGGCCGACGGATGGTGCCCGATTGCGCTGAACGCGGCCCAGTTGAAATCGCGCGTCGATGAACTCAAGCGCGAGTGCGAAGCGGTCGGCAGAAACTTCGCGGAACTCGATATTACGATCATGGGCGGAATCCGCGGCGACCGCGCGACCGTGCAAGCCGGCCTGAAAGAGTTCGCAGCGGCGGGCGCGCACCGGTTCGTCGCAGGCCTGGGCGATCTGACATTCGAGAATTCAGAAGGCATGTTGAAAAAGATCGCAGAGCTATACGTTTAGAAACGCGAGAACGGATCCTAACATCCTACATCCTAACCTCTCCTTGTCCGAGGAGAGGTCGGCGCCAACCGAAGGTGGCGACGGGAGAGGTGCTGCGTTTGCCTTCGCACCTGGCGCATTTTTCTTTTGCACCGAATCAGAAAGTGGTGCTGCCGCCTCGCGGCGGCCTCAATGTCTTGCGTTGCGGTTAGACGAGCAGGCGTCGGTGCCATGTCCGGCGTCGCACCTCACCCGGCGACACAAGCGGCTTACGCCGACCTCTCCTCGGACAAGGAGAGGTTAGGATGGTCCATCCTCGATCGGGCCCTCAAATTTCGTCGCGGATTATTCTTGTTGCTACCACCAGCGCCGTGGCGCCTGCCGTCGACATCAGGATGGCGCCGACGAAGTTGTGCGCGCGCACTCCCAGCACTGCGAAGATCATCCCGCCGATTATGCCGCCTAGCAGGCCCAGCCCGATGTCGGCCATCATGCCGTAGCCGTTGCCGTTCAATATCTTGCCGGCCAGCCAGCCTGAAATTAGTCCAATTAGAATCCATGCGAACATTTCGCCTGTCCTCCCTCGTTTGGTCGCTCGCTGGTAGAGAGAGCAAGAGCGTTGCCATCGCGGGACGAGGCAAATTGCTGGGAAATCAGCGTCGCGGATGCCGTCTTTTGACTGCGGTGCCGTGTTGCGGCTGCGTATCGTTTAGCTGAAACTTAGCGGCGTCGTGGCAGATGGCAGAAAATTGCGGGGTGCTATCTCGGGATTCGGCGAGGTCGCCGCGCGGGCGCATCTGCCGGGATGGCTGACGCGCAATCGCGTCGCTCTTGGCGTCATTCACGATCCGATTTCCGAGCGCCGCCATGAGGCCATCCGGCTGATCAAGAACGTCCGCGTGTACGACGACCTGGAGCTGATGCTCGACGGCGAAGCTCCGGACTTTGTCGACGTAGCCAGTCCGCCGGGGATGCATCATGAGGCGGCCCGCGCCGCGCTAAGTACGGGGGCGCATGTGATTGTCGAGAAACCGCTGGCGCTTTCGCTCGCCGAATTCGACGAGCTGGCAGCGTTGGCGGTTGCGAAGAAACGTGTGCTGATGTGCGTGCATAATTGGAAGTACGCGCCTGCCTACGCGGTTGCGCGACAGGCGATCGAAGACGGCAGGCTTGGCGATATTCGGTTTATGTCGATCGATCGGTTGCGAACCGAGCCCGCCGGTGCGGGTGGCAGCGGCGGGAAGTGGCGCGCTGCGGCCGCCTCAGGCGGGGGGATTCTGATCGATCACGGATGGCACGTCTTCTACCTCATGTATTGGCTGCTGGGCGGTGAGAGACCAGTGTCGGCGTCGGCGCGCCTCGAGTCGCCGGCGGGAGTCGACGTCGACGATGTGGCGGATGTTCGCGTGCGGTTTGGCAATGGAGCGTTATGCCGGGCACATCTTTCGTGGCGCGCGCCCGTGCGCCGGACCTCGGCAGCTATCTATGGAGAGCGCGCCTGTCTCGAGATTGAAGGAGACCGGGTGACGCTGACGGAACGCTCCGGGAAGGTTGAGGATTTGTCTGTGGCCGATGCCGCCGAGGACTCGTACCATTCGACGTGGTTCTCCGGCGTCGCGGAGGAGTTTGAGCGAGCCGTGACCGAGGGAACCGATTCGCCCGTTGCAAGACGCAATCTTGCCGAGGCGCGTGTTGCGCTCATGCTGATCGACGCGGCGCGACGCTCGTCTGCGAACCGCGGCGTCGAGATCGATCTCCTTTTTTCAGCGTAGAATCCAGATTGGCAGTGCCGATGGTTGCCCGAGGAACCATTCGACCGCCTGACCGCTCGGACTGTCGCTATTGACATTCGGGAATGTGACGGTAAAGTTTCCATTGACCGAAAGGTTAGCCTTATTTTCGAGACGGGCAGATGAACACTGCTCGACTCAGCTGGCGTTAGACTATTTTCGTGACGACGGGCGACGACAGGAGCAAAACGGGGGTCGAGAGCCACATTATGGGAGCCTCGCAGGTCAAAATCGGTACGCCAGAAGCCCGTTCGGGGTCGCAGGACTCGCGCGACGAGATCCTTAAGGCGGCGATGCAGCTTTTTGCCGATCGCGGGTTCCATGAGACTTCGATGTCGGAGGTGGCGCGTGAGGCGCGGGTCAGCAAGGCGCTGATTTTCTGGCATTTCAAGACCAAGGAAGAGCTGTTCGTCGCGGTACTGAATCGTCTGCTGGAGCCGTATTTTATCGATTTCGCCGAAGAAGCCGCCGTAATGGACGAGCGCGCGCAAATCGAGAAGCTGGTCGAATCGTACCTCTCGTTCGTGCGCGAACATGCAAGCTCGGTGAGGTTTTTTCTCGCGCAGATGCTCCACGACCAGCGCCTGTCCGAGAGTCTCAACGACCAGGTGCTGAAGCTGTACGGCGGCTATCGCGCGATGATTGTCGAGCTGATCGCCAGTGCGCAGCAGAAGGGAGTCTGCACGCGGCGGTCGGCGCCGGAGTCGGCAGCGGCGTTCCTGCTGTCGGCGCTCAACGGATTGCTGATCGAGTACTTGTTTATGGGCGCAAACGCGATCGATCCCGCAGGGGCGGTTGCGATGGTAGGCGAGTGGCTGTTCGGTCCTCCGGTTACTTCTACGTCGGGGGGTAGCGGCACGCCGTCGGCCTGATTCTCTTTCACGTTCCTCAACTTCCAGGAGAACGCACAAGCTATGCGCATTCCGCTGAGACAGATGATCGACCTGGGCCGCTACATTAGCGGGAAGAAGCGGGCGGGTGAGAAATATTTTCCGCTGGTGCTGATGCTCGAACCGCTGCATGCCTGCAACCTGGCGTGTATCGGATGCGGGCGAATCGTCGAGTACAAGGACACGATCCGCGACATGATGACGCTGGACGAGGCGCTTCACTCGGCCGAAGAGGCGGGCGCGCCGATCGTGTCGATCTGCGGCGGCGAGCCGTTGATGTACAAGCATATCGCGGCGCTGACGCGCGGGTTGATCGAAGATCAGAAGCGTCACGTGATGATCTGTACCAACGCGATTCTGCTCGAGCGCTTCGTCAAGCAGGTGCCGCCGAGTCCTTATCTCAGCTTCAACCTGCACCTCGACGGCATGCGCGAGACCAACGATCGCGTGGTCGACCGGCAGGGGCATTTCGACATCGTGGTGAAGATGATCAAGATGCTGAAAGAGAAGGGCTACCGCGTACAGACCAACACCACGGTCTTCCGCGAGACGAGCGGCCAGGAGCTCGAGGACATGGTCAAGTTCCTGACGAGTCTCGGCGTCGACGGGATGCTGCTCAGTCCCGGCTATCACTACCAGGTGCTGCAGAACGACGAAGAATACCTGAAGAAAGAAGAGATGCCGGCGAAGTTCTTCAAGGTTCGCGACATGGCGAACGACTACAAGATTATCAACACGCCGATTTACCTCGACTACCTGGTCGGCAAACGCGACATGCAGTGCAGCCCGTGGACTACGGTCACGCGCAATCCGCGCGGATGGAAGGGACCGTGCTACCTGATTACGAACGGGCACTACCAGACGTTCGACGAGATGCATGCGGCGACGGACTGGGAGTACTATCGAACCAAGCAGGATTTCCGCTGCCGCGACTGCAAACTGCATTCGGGATTCGAAGGGACCGTGGCGCTCGAGTTCGGCAAGAATCTGAAGGACTCGTGGCGGATGGTGCGGCATTACGTGGCGTGATTCCTTGCAGTGTGGAGTGATCGTCGCACGCACGGAAAATGCCGGTCGTCACGCGCCACCGGCATCCGGATCAAGAGAAACTAGAAGTGTTCGACTTGCACAGCTATCTGAACGAGCGCGCGCAACTGATTGAGCGGGCGCTCAAGCGGAGCGTCGAGGAACCCGCCGGTGCTGCCGCGCGCCTGCATGAGGCGATGCGCTATTCGCTGCTGGCGGGCGGCAAGCGGCTGCGCCCGGTGCTGGTGCTCGCGTCGTGCGAGGCGGTCGGCGGCAACGTCGACGCGGCGATGGGACTGGCGTGCGCGGTCGAGATGATTCACACCTACTCGCTGATTCATGACGACCTGCCGTGCATGGACGACGACGACATGCGGCGCGGGCGCCCGACCAATCACAAAGTTTATGGCGAAGCGATCGCGACGCTCGCGGGCGATGCGCTGCTCACCGACGCGTTCAAAGTGCTCGCGCTCTCGGCCGGCGGTCACGCGTCGCCTGCCATCGTGCTCGAAACTGTCGCGGAGCTTGCAACGGCGGCGGGTGCAAGTGGGATGGTTGCGGGGCAGGTGATCGATTTGATCGGCGAGGGCAAGTCGAAGACGGTCGAGCAGCTCGAAGAATTGCACGGTAAGAAGACCGGCGCGCTGTTCCTGGCGTCGGTGCGCGGCGGCGCGCGGCTCGGCGGCGCGAATGCGGCGCAAATCGAGTCGCTCGACGCATATGCGCGCGCGCTCGGACTGGCGTTCCAGGTGGTTGACGATCTGCTCGATGTGCAGAGCACTCCCGAGCAGATGGGCAAGCGCACGCAGAAGGATTTTGGGCGCGGCAAGGCGACCTATCCCGGGATATTGGGAATCGAGCGCTCGATGGATTTGGCGCGCGAGCTCGAAACGCGAGCGCATCGCGCGATTGCGAGCTTCGGCGATCGCGCCGAGGCGCTGCGGGATATCGCAACCTTCGTGGTGGAGCGCAAGCTGTGAGCGCGGCCGAGGCGGCGGTGAAAATTGCGGCGCCGCATCCGCGCCAGGCAGTGTTGGTCGAGCCGGGACGGATCGAGCTGCGCGAATATGTCGCGCCACGTCCGGGGCCCGGCGAGTTGCTGATTCAAATCCGCTGCGCGCTTAGTTGTGGCACTGATCTGAAAACATTTCGGCGCGGCCATCCGATGTGGAAGCTGCCGATGCCGTTTGGACACGAGTTTTCCGGCGTCGTGGTGGAAGCGGGTGCAGGCGTGACCGCGTTCAAACCCGGCGATGCGATAATGGCGGCGCCGACTGCGCCGTGCGGAATCTGCTTCTACTGCCAGCATGGCCAGGAAAATCTTTGCGACGACGCGATCGGGCGCATGGTGCATGGCGGCTATGCGGACATGCTGCTGCTGCCGGCGCACGTGGTCGCGCGCAACGCGTTTATCAAGCCGCCGGATCTGCCGTTTGAAGAAGCCGCGCTGCTCGAACCGCTTTCGTGCGTCGTGCATGCGCAGGAAATGGCGCGTGCCGAGAAGAACGAAACCGTCGTGATCATCGGCGGCGGCGCGTTCGGGCTGTTGCATATGCTTGCGCTCAAGGCTGCAGGCGTGCGCGAAGTCGTGATAGTCGGCCGAGGAGCCGAGCGCCTGAAATGGGCCACAGAGCTGGGCGCGGACCGCGTGATCGACGCGCGCAGCGTCGATGCGGTCGCGGAAATCGCGGGCCTCAACGGCGGCTTCGGTCCCGACCTGGTCATCGAGTGCACCGGCGAAGTCGAAGGCTGGCAGGATGCGCTGGCGCGGGTGCGGCGCGGCGGGCGCGTGGTTTTTTTCGGCGGATGCGCGGCGGGCACGGCGCTGAGCGTCGATACGCGCCGGATGCATTACGACAATCTGACGTTGATGGCGCCGTTTCACTATCGGCCGCGCGATGTGCGGCGCGCTTACGAATTGCTGGCGGGGCGCGCGCTCAATGCGGGCGCGATCGTCAACGCACGGCGGCGGCTCGGCGATTTGGACGAAGTATTTGAGATGCTTGAGCGCGGCGTCGTACTGAAATGCGCCGTGATTCCATGAACGGCGAGCGGCGAGGTTGCGGGGATTTCCGCGGTGAAGCGTGTGAGTCGAGGCAAGGGTGAAATATGAGCCAGGCAATTGAAATTGGAAACACGGCGGTTGCGATGTCGCCGCATGACGAGTTCGTCGCGAAGATCGACTACACGGTCGAACGCGCGCAGCGGTCGCTGCTCGATCTGCAGAAGCCCGAGGGCTACTGGCACGCGCCGCTCGAGGCGAACGCGGAGATGAACGCGGAGTTCATCATCTTCAACCATTTCATGGACACGGTTGACCTCGAGACCGAAGCGCGGCTGAAGAAGCATCTGCTGGACACTCAAAAGTCGGACGGGAGCTGGGCGCTCTTCGAGGGCGGCGAAGGATACCTGTCGACCTCGATCGAAACTTATTTTGCGCTGAAGCTCACCGGCATGCGTGCGGGCGACGAGCCGATGGCGGCGGCGCGGCGCTGGATCCTGTCGAAGGGCGGAATCGTGAAATGCGGGACGCTGGCGCGCTTTTACCTAGCGTCGATGGGTCAGATAGCGTGGGAGGCGACGGCCGCGCTGCCGGTCGAGCTCTCGCTTTTCCCCAACTGGTTCCCGTTCAACATCTACGAGCTTGGCTCATGGGCGCGCGGCACGCTGATGGGATTGATGATGCTGCAGGCGGCGCGGCCTGAAAAAAAGATCGACTACCAGCGCGGCGTGCTGGAGCTGTACATCGAGCCGCCGCATTTCACCAAGTTCAAGCAACCGCGCGGAAAACGACTGCTGTCGCTGCGCAACGCGCTCAACCTCGCCGACAAGGCGCTGCGCTTTTACGATCGCCACAAAATAAAATCCCTGCGGGCGCGCGCGCTGCGTCACACGGAAAACTGGCTGGTCGAGCACCAGGAAGCGAATGGATCGTGGGGCGGAATCGAGCCGTGCTACCTGCTGAGCGCGATGGCTCTGAAAGCCAACGGCTACCGCAACGACCATCCGGTGCTCAAGCGGGCGATCGAGGCGTCGCATGAACTCATCTGGCATTTCGCCGACCACGACATGTACATGCCGTGCGTTTCGGTAAACTGGGACACGGCGCTCGCGGCCCGCGCGCTGCTCGACTCGGGAGTCCCCGGCGACAGTCCGGCGATGAAGCGGACCGCGCAGTGGTTTGTCGATCACCAGATTTTCAAGAAAGGCGACTGGTCGATAAAACGGCCGGAGCTCGAGCCGGGCGGATGGGCGTTCGAGTTTTACAACGACTGGTATCCCGACGTGGACGATTCGGCGGTGGTGCTGTCGGTGATGGCGCACTCGAAGATTGACGACGCTGAGGCGAGAGAGCGCGCGATTCGAATCGGTGCGAACTGGGTCATGGGAATGCAATCGAGCGACGGCGGCTTTGCCGCGTTCGACGCCGACAACGATTCGACCTGGCTCAATCATCTGCCGCTGGCTGACGTGGAGGCCGTTACGGACCCGTCGTGTCCCGATCTCACCGGGCGGGTGCTCGAGATGATGGCGGCGGTCGGCTATCGCACGGAGCATCCGGTGGCGAAGCGCGCGATCGAGTGGCTCAAGAAGAACCAGTCGCCGGCGGGCGGATGGTGGGGACGCTGGGGCGTCAATTATATTTACGGCACCTTCTCGGCGCTGTCGGGCCTGCGCGCGATCGGCGTCGATATCAACGAGCCGTGGATCAAACGCGCGGTCGCGTGGCTGAAGTCTAAGCAGAATCCGGACGGCGGCTGGGGCGAAAGCCCGCTGTCGGACAAGGATCCGGCGTGGGTCGGGCGCGGCACCAGCACCGCGTCGCAAACGGCGTGGGCACTGATCGGATTGATCGCGGGCGAGGAGGAGATCAGCGAACAGGCGATGCGTGGCGCACAGTGGCTCTCAGAGCGGCAGAACGATGAGGGCACATGGGACGAGCGCGAATCGACCGGCAACGGATTCCCGAACCATTTCTATCTTCGCTACTACATGTATCCGCATTATTTTCCGCTGATGGCGCTGGGACGGTTCCGTAAGAGGCTGGCGGAGACGGCGTCACACTGAGCGAATTGCGATGAAGGCGATTTCGATTCTCGGCTCGACCGGTTCAGTTGGCGTTACGACGCTCGACGTGGTCGGGCGATTCAGCGACCGCTTTCGCGTCGTCGCGATGGCGGCGGGACGCAACCTGGATCTGCTGACGGAACAAGTGAAGCGGTTTCGTCCGGAGCTCGTGTCGGTGGCGACGCCCGAGCTGGCGCGCGATCTCGCGGCGCGCCTCGGATCGGATCGAGTAACGATAGTGCACGGACTCGAAGGTGCGATCGCGGTCGCGACGCATCCTGAGGCGAAGCTGGTGATGTCGGCGCTGGTCGGCGCGATGGGCTTGCAGCCAACGCTCGCGGCGATCAAGGCGGGCAAGGACATCGCGTTTGCCAACAAGGAAGTGCTGGTCATCGCGGGCGAGCTGATAACGGGCGCGGTGCGCGAGAATCGCGTGCGGCTGTTGCCGGTGGACAGCGAGCACAACGCGGTTTTTCAGTGCCTGGAAGGGCGCGGCCGCGAGTCGTTGAAGCGAATTATTTTGACCGCGTCGGGCGGACCGTTTCGCGAGCTGGCGGCGGATCGTTTCGAATCAATCACCGTCGAGCAGGCGCTGAAGCATCCGACCTGGGTGATGGGCAGCAAGATTACGATCGATTCCGCGACGCTGATGAACAAGGGGCTGGAGGTGATCGAGGCGCGCTGGCTGTTCGATCTCAAGGCAGCGGAAGTGTCGGTGGTGATTCATCCGCAGAGCGTGATTCATTCGATGGTCGAGATGATCGACGGCTCGGTGATCGCGGAGATGGCGATTCCCGACATGGCGATTCCGGTCGCGTACGCGCTGGCGTATCCGGAGCGGCTGCCGATGACGCATCTGAAGCCGCTATCGCTCGCCGAAAATTCGCGGCTGACGTTCGAGCAACCTGACCTGCGGCGCTTCCCGTGTCTGCGGCTGGCGTACGAGGCGCTGGCTGCCGGCAACACGATGACCGCGTGCCTCAACGCCGCCAACGAGGAGCTGGTCGCGGGATTTCTCGCCGGGCGCGTGCGCTTCATGGACATCCCGCGGCATATCGAAACGGTGATGCAGCGGCATCACAACGCCCCGGCGCGGACGCTCGAGGATTTGCTCGAGACCGACGGCTGGGCGCGAGGCGCGGCGCGCGAACTTATCGGAGCGCGCCCGGTCGCAGCCTGAGACGATGGCAACCGCGCGAGCCAACGTGCAAGGCGAAGCAACGCCGTTCGCATCGAGTGCAGCGCCGGACGCGTCGATTCCGGCGGGAACCTTCGACGTCGCGAGTGCATACGAATTCTGCACGCGGCTGGCGAAATCACACTACGAAAATTTCACCGTCGCGTCGTGGCTGATGCCGCGCGAGATGCGGCCGCACATGTACGCGATTTATGCGTACGCGCGGATGGCCGACGATTTCGCCGACGAGCATCATGACCACGCGATGCTCGATGAATGGGAGCGCGAGCTCGATCTTGCATACGCCGGCACGCCGCGCCATCCGGTGTTCATCGCGTTGGCAGATACGGTGCGCCGCTTCGAAATTCCGCGCGAGCCGTTCAAGGATCTGCTGACGGCGTTTCGATCCGACGTGGATTTCAAGGGCTTCGACACGCTCGACGACCTGCTCGGCTACTCGCGGTACTCGGCGAATCCTGTTGGACGCCTGGTGCTTTACCTGTTCGGCTATCGCGACGCCGAGCGGCAGCATCTGTCGGACCTCGTGTGCAGCGGCTTGCAGCTCGCGAATTTCTGGCAGGACGTTGCGGTCGATCTCGGCAAGGGGCGGATCTATCTTCCGCGCCGCGACATGGAACGATTCGGCGTGACGGCGGCGGACCTCGCCGCACATACGTCGTCGCGCGAGTTCATTGAGCTGATGCGGCACGAGGCCGGCGTCGCGCGCGCGATGCTGCTCGAAGGCGGAGAACTACACCGGCGCGTCGACAAGCGGCTGCGGCGCGACATCGTGATGTTTGCGGGCGGCGGGCTGGCGATACTACGCGCGATCGATCGGGTCAACTACGACGTGTTCAGCATGCGTCCGGAACTGGCGAAACTCGACTACCTGAAACTTGGATGGAGCGCGCTGCGTGGACGACTTGAAGCCTGACGGCGCCGTCGCCGAAATCGGGGAAGCGGGCGGACGCGACGACGCGTCGCTCGACGCCGACTACGAGCATTGCGTGCAGGTCACGCGGCGATCGCGCTCGAGTTTCTACTACGCGTTCATCCTGTTGCCGACCGAACGGCGCCGCGCGCTGTACGCCGTCTATGCGTTCTGCCGTTTCATCGACGATATTGCCGACGACGAATCGATCCGCGAGCCGGCGTTGCTGCTCAAGCGATGGCGCGAGGAACTTGACCGCGTCTATGCGGGCGTGCCGACGCGCGCACTTTCGCGGGCGCTCGCAGACAGCGCGCGGCGATTCAAAATTCCGCGCGAGCTGTTCGAGGAAATCATCAACGGCGTCGAGATGGATCTTTCGCGCAACCGCTATCAGACCTGGGACGAGCTGCGGCCCTACTGTTATCGCGTGGCGTCGGCGCTGGGCCTCATCTGCATCGAGATTTTCGGCTACCGCAATCCGTCAGCGAAAACTTACGCGGAGAACCTCGGACTGGCGCTGCAGTTGACGAATATTATTCGCGATGTGCGCGAAGATGCGGAACGCGGGCGAATTTATCTGCCACAGGAAGACCTCGCGCAGTTCAACGTCAACGAGGATGAAATTCTCGGCGCGGTGTACACACCAAACTTCGTCAGCCTGATGCAGTTCGAAGCCGCTCGGGCGCAAGAACTTTATGCGGCGGCGCAGAGCGCGCTGGCGGCGGAGGATCGCGCAACGCTGCTGACCGCGGAGGCGATGCGGCTAATCTACGCGGCGCTGCTCGAACGAATCATGAAGTCGAACTATCGCGTGCTCGACCGCAGGCACAGCTTGTCGGCGCCGCACAAACTGTACCTGGTGGGCCGCGCATGGGCCGAGGGCCGCTTCGGCGCGCTGCGCGGATAAGCCGGTTGGGCGTGACGAATCAGATGGCATCGGCGAAAAAAGACGCGGTCGTAATCGGCGGCGGATTTGCGGGACTCAGCGCTGCGGTCGCGCTCGCGGAGCGGGGCGTGCGAGTCACGGTGCTCGAAGGAAAGCCGGCGCTCGGCGGACGCGCGTACTCGTTCGCCGATCCTGAGACCGGCGATTTCGTCGACAATGGGCAGCACGTCCTGATGGGTTGCTACGGCGAGACGCTCGACTTCCTCAAGCGGATCGGCGCGTACGAGCAGTTGGTGTTCCACGAGGATTTGGAAATCGAAATGCTCGCGGGTCCCGGACAGAGTGCGACGCTCAAAACGGCGCGGCTGCCGGGTCCTCTGCACATGACCGCGGCGCTGCTCGGCTATCGGCACCTCAGCGTCGCGGAACGAATGAGCGTGATGCGCGGCGGCCTTCGGATGCTGGCGATGAGGCGATCCGGCGGCGGCGAGTTGCAGCGTCTCACGGTTGCGCAGCTGATGGATCGCCTCGGGCAGTCGGAGCACGCGCGCCGATGCTTTTGGTACCCGATGTCGATCGCGACGCTGAACGACGAGCCGGAATCATCGTCGGCGGCGCTGCTGGCCGAAGTTCTCAAGCGCGCATTTTTTTCGCGGCGGCGCGATTCGGCGTTCGTCTATTCGCGCGTCGGCCTGAGCGAGCTGTACTGCACCGGCGCGAAGCAGTTGATCGAGCGCGCTGGCGGCGCGGTCCTCGCGCATTCGATCGTCGAGATGCTGGAACTTGGCGTGGGAGGGCATGTCGCGAGCGTACGGCTGCGCGACGGCCGGCGGATCGTAGCTTCTGATTTCATCAGCGCGGTGCCGGCGCCACAGTTACTGCGGTTACTGCCTGAGAACGCGGTTGCCGATCCGTTTTTCTCGCGCTTCACCGGCCTTTCGAGCTCGCCGATCATTTGCGTTCACCTCTGGCTCGATCGCGAAGTGACTAATTCGCCGTTCATCGGCTTTACCGGCACTACTACTCAGTGGCTATTCAACAAGCGTCAGATATTCGCGCACCGCGGCGAGGCGCATCCGGGCTACCTGAGCTTCGTGATCAGCGGTGCGCGGAAATTGGTCGAGCGCAGCAACCAGGAAATTCTGGATATCGTGATTAACGATCTTCACGCGATGATTCCCGCGGCGCGCGGCGCGAAGGTCGTGAAGTCGCTGGTGCTCAAGGAGAAGAATGCCACGATGGCGCCCGACCTGCGGTCGCACGAGCTGCGGCCGACGGCAAAAACGCCGATCGCGAATTTCTTTCTGGCGGGAGATTGGATACAAACCGGGCTGCCTGCAACGATCGAGAGCGCGGTGATTGCGGGACGCGCCGCGGCTGCAGCGGTCATTGAGCGAAACATCGAATAGCTACTGAGTAATCGAATGACTACCAAGTTGGCATTGGTGACGGGCGGCAACGGATTCGTGGGATGTCACGTTGTGCGCGCTCTGATCGCCCGCGGCGATCGGGTGCGAGTACTGACGCGCGAGAACGCGGATCTAAGTGCGCTGGATGGCCTGCCGGTCGAGAAAGTGCGCGGCGATTTGCGCCAATTCGATTCGATTGCGAGTGCGGTCAAGGGATGCAACGAGGTCTATCACGTCGCCGCCGATTATCGGCTGTGGCTGAGAGATCCGGCGCCGATGTATGCGAGCAACGTCACCGGCACGCAGAATATTTTGCGAGCCGCGGCGAGCGCGGGAGTTTCGCGAATCGTTTACACCAGCACTGTTGGCGCGCTCGGGATTCCGCACGGTGGAGTGGGACGCGAAGACACACCTTCGTCGCTGGCTGACATGCCGGGTCACTACAAGCGGTCGAAGTACATGGCGGAGCAGGCGGCGCTCGAGGCGGCCCGCGCCGGCGTGCCGGTTGTGATCGTGAATCCCTCCACGCCGATTGGCGCGCTCGACTTCAAACCGACGCCGACCGGGCGAATCATCGTGGACTTTCTGAATCGGCGGATGCCGGCCTACGTCGACACCGGGCTCAATATCGTCGACGTCGAAGACGTGGCGAGCGGCCATCTGCTGGCGGCCGAGCGCGGCCGGATCGGCGAAAAATATATCCTGGGCGGCGAAAATTTCACGCTGAAGGAATTTCTCCAACGGCTCGCGGCGATTTCAGGAATGCCCGCGCCGAAAGTGAGAATTCCATACGCGTTTGCGTTCGGCTACGCGCTCGGCGCCGAGGCGTTCGCGCGCACCGTCAGCCGCCGGGCGCCGCGCGCCAGCCTGACCGAGGTGCGGATGTCGCGCAAGCGGATGTTCTTCGACTCGTCGAAGGCGCGCGCGGAGCTGGGCTATTCGGCGGGCCCGATCGACAAGGCGATATCTGCCGCGATCGAGTTCTTCAAGTCCAGGGGATCGGCGAAGAGCGCCGCATAGGGCGGGCGATGCATCTGCTGCTGTCGACGATCGCGCTGCGCCCGTATGTGTTTATTTTCCTGGCGAGTTTTCTGTTTATCGCGATCGTGAACTTCGGCCTGCGCACGACGATTCTATTCACGCTGCTGACCTACGCCGTGTCGCTCGCGTGCGAGTGGTCGTCCGTGCACAACGGATTTCCGTTCGGGCTGTATCATTATATAGACGCGACCCGTGCGCGCGAGATTTGGGTCTTCGGCGTGCCGTTCATGGATTCGCTGTCGTTTACCTTCCTCGCCTTCGCCAGCTATACGGTCGCGCTGCTGCTCAGCTCGCCCTTGTATCGTCGCGGCGCGGATTTTCGAATTCTCGACACCTGGGAAATCCGGCGCGCGCCGCGCGTATGGCTGATGGCGGCGCTGTTCATGGTGATGGTGGACATGGTGGTCGATCCGCTGAGCGTGCTTGGCGACCGCTGGTTTCTCGGCAGGATTTTCTGGTACGACCCGCCGGGGCCGCATTTTGGCGTGCCGATCAGCAACTACCTTGGATGGTATTTTGTCGCCGTGATCACGATTGCGATTTTCCAGTGGCTCGACGCGGCGCTCAACCGCGGGTCGGCCAAGCCTGCCGGCCTGCTTGCGGCGATGCG
>JBEKLS010000051.1:0-24513 GCA_050010075.1 Binatus sp. (SeqCode)
GTTCAAAGGAATACCCGGGTACCCTGAACCACTTGTATTCGGAAGAGGGTGCACGGGCGTTCTACGGTCATTGGAAGGCGCTCCTGATGGACGATCGGCGTGGCCAGGAGACGACGCGATGATCGAACTTGATCGAACTTCGGACAGGGATCGACTGCAGCTCGGTCCGCTCCTGCAATGGGAGATCGAGCAATTCCTTTACGAAGAGGCAAGTCTGCTCGACGAGCGACGGTTCGAGGAATGGGCCGCGCTGCTCGCGCCGGAAATCCGCTACGTCATGCGGGCCCGCTCCAACCGGTTGCACAGCGAACTCGAGCACGAATTCGCGCCGCCCACAAAGGGCGCACACTTCGATGAGGTTGCCGAAACGATCGCGATTCGAGTCAGGAAGCTCGGTATTGACCGCTCATGGTCCGAAGATCCTCCAAGCCGGACGCGTCACGTTGTCACCAACGTGCGCATTCGGGAGACCGACAAACCCGGAGAGTACCTCGTTCATTCCAACATCGAATTCCATCGGTCGCGAATCGACGGCCAGTACCCTTTGCTCATAGGACGACGCGAGGATCTGTTGCGCCGACTCAACGGGCCTCCGGGCTATCTGATCGTTCGACGCGAAGTTTATCTCGACCACACGGTCCTGCCGCGCTTCGGGATCACCACATTCCTCTGATCAGTGATAGATCGCGCCGACGCTAGCGAGGGGATGACGCGCGGCGTCGCTCAGAGGTATATCTCGCCTTTGCATACTAACTCGATCAAGAGAGTGTAAAACGCTATGGGCATTCGAACTGGGTTGGAGTATCGCGAACGGCTGCGCGACGGACGGTGCATCTACGTAAACGGCGAGCGCGTCAAGGACGTCACGACTTATCCACCATTCACGCGCACGGTCCAGACAATAGCAGGGCTCTACGACCTCCAGCACGAAGCTGCCAATCTGCCCTTACTCACGTATCCGTCACCCAGGAGCGGCAAGCCGGTAAGCCTTTCCTTTCTCCGCGTCGGCAGCGTTGAAGATGCGACGCGCCTGATGCGCGCGGAGGAACTTCGGGCCGAGGCGACCTTCGGATTGATGGGCAGGATGCCGGACTTCATGAACGCGCTCGTCACCGATGCTGCCGTGGCCGCGCCCCATCTCGGTCGGCGGGAGCCTCGTTTCGGCGAAAATGTCGTTCGTTACTACGAGGATTGTCGAGAACAAGATCTCTGTCTGACTCACACGCTCGTAGATCCTCAGATAGATCGTTCAAAAGGACCGGCCGAGCAGGTCGATCCGGATGCAGCGCTGCACTTCGTTCGGGAGACCGACCGCGGCATCGTAGTTAGAGGCGCTCGCATGCTCTCGACGCTGGCCCCGTTCGCCGACGAAATCTGGATCGGACCATTCTATCCCCGCAAACCGGGTGAAGAACGCTACGCCCTTTGCTTTGCGATCCCAATCGACACGCAAGGTCTCAAATTCATCTGCCGGGAACCATACGACACCGGACGCAGTGCCTTCGATCGGCCGGTGTCTTCCAGATTTGATGAAGAGGACGCGCTTGCGGTCTTTGATGACGTGCTCGTGCCGTGGGAGCGCGTCTTCATCAACGGGGACATAGAGGCTTCGAATTCTTTCCTGATGCACGGGGCCGGCCATGCGGTACTACAAGGCGCTATTCGCGGAATAGTGAAACTGCGCTTCATGACGGGCCTCGCCTGCCGGGTGGCGGAAGCAATAGGACGAGCCAGCGCGCCCCATGTTCAGGCGCAACTGGGAGAATTAGTCGCGAAGGTCGAATTGGGTAACGGACTATTGCAGGCTGCCGCGCAGGAAGTAGCCGGGGCCAGCGGAAAAGGAATGTCGCTACGCACCTTGGCCGCGACTGTGTGGGTGTTCATTCCAGAGGCCCAGATGCGGGTTGCGGAGGTCATCCGGCAACTGAGTGGCAGCGGACTGATCCTGACGCCCACCGAGAAGGATTTTCTCAATCCGGAAATAGCGCCCTACCTGGAGAAGTATCTGCAGGGAGCGAACCTCAGTGCTCAACACCGTGTGCAGCTTTTCAAGCTGGCGTGGGACATGCTCGGCGAACAGTTCGGCAGCCGCCAATTGCACTACGAATGGTTCTACGCGGGAGACCCGATGTTCACCCGTGCACGCTTTTACAATTCGCCGGTCGTAAATACGTACAAGGCGATGGTCGATCGTTTGTTCAATACAGGTGGGTGATTTTAAAAAAGGAACTCCCCGATAAAATGAAACTTGAATTCGGATTTCAATTGGCCAACATGGAGCCGGCGCGCATTCGCGACCTCGCGGAGGCCGCCGAGGCTCTCGATTTCGACTACATCGTGTTTCCCGACCACATCGTGCTCGAGGGACCGGAGCGACAGTTCGACGCGCACGGGCTGGCGTGGGACATGGTATCGGTTGCAGCTTCGGTAATTGCAGCGACCAAAAAAATCCGCGTTGGCCACCTCGTGCTATGCAATTTGTTTCGCCATCCCGCGATTACCGCGCAGAGCCTGATGACGCTCGATCATCTGAGTAACGGCCGTTTGCTCGCGGGCCTCGGCAGTGGATGGACCGAGACGGAATTCAAGATGACCGGAATCTCGTTCCCTCCGATCACGGAGCGGTTGCGGATGCTCGACGAGGCGCTGGTCGTCATCAAGTCGCTATGGACGAAAGAACAAACCACCTTCGACGGCGAGTTCTATCATCTGAAGGACGCGATCCTGTGGCCCAAGCCGATTCAGAAGCCGTGTCCGCCGATCATCGTGGGAGGAGGAGGCAAGGGCTTGTTGCGGGTGGCCGCCAAGCACGCCGACTTCGTCAACATAATTCCCGACGCGGGCAAGCGCGGCCATATCTCGATGGCGAAAATGAAAGAAATGACCGACGCGGCATATCAGGAAAAGATTCGTTTCCTGCGCGAGGAGGCCAAGCGCCACGGCCGCGACCCGGAGAAGATTCGCGTCAGCAGCTTTCTGTTCGCCTTCAACCTGACCGACTCGCAGGCGGCCGCGCGTCAGATGGCCGAGGCGATGGCGCCGAAGTTCCAGATGAGCGCCGATGAGGTGCTCGGCTCGCCGATGGTGCTGATCGGAACGCCTGACGACTGCGTCAAGGATTTGAAGCGGCGCGTGCAGAAGTGGGGCGTGACGCAATTCATCTTCAGTGCGTTCGGCGGCATCGATGAAAAGATGATGCAGCGCCTAAAGGAAGAAGTTATCGCGCATCTGTAAATCGAGAGCAGAAATAGACGGATCGAGGCGGTCCCGATCAGGCGGTCCTTGCGGTGATGCGATTGGTTTTCCGGCGTTGCGGAGGAGTAGCCTGTCCCGGTAACCCCCGACCCTTCAGCGCTGGGCCTGGCCTGGCCTTCATGTCGCGGGCATTTATCTTCAAGGTACAGCTTGGACAGACGAGTTTCGGTTTGATTTTGTGGCCACAGGGCTCGTGGACGAGTTCGACCGGGACGCCCGCGCGACCAGCCATCCAGCGGTCGCCCCACGCCGTCATCGTGGCGATCGACGGATAGAGATCCAATCCTTTATCCGTGAGCCGATACTCGAATCGACGGCGACGCTTTTCGTACTCGACGCGAACCAGGATTCCATCACGAACCAGCTTGCGCAGCCGGTCCGAGAGACGATGCGGTGTGAGCTGTAAATCCTGCTGAATCGCCTCAAACCTGCGAATGCCGAGGAATACATCGCGAAGGATCAGCATGGTCCACCGGTCGCCGACCACCGATAAGGTTCGCGCGAGCGAGCATGTCATCGTGTCGATTTGTTGCCAGCGCATATGCCTGATTAGCTTCGCACAACAGCCCGCATGAAACTAGATTCCAAATTGGAACTTGACAAGAAAATTGAATTAAGCGAGTCGTAGATTTCAGCCTCAAACTTGAATTTCCGGATCATCGTGCGACATCAACCTTGACAGATACTAGGTTCCAAAATAGAACTTAGTCAACCACAGGGTTCCAAAATAGAAGCGACGATCCAAAAATGTAATAACTGAAGACTGATGTTGGGTAAGGCACGTTTCGAAGCATCGTAGGAGAGATCGAACATGAAACCTGTTTGTTTGGTGATAGGTGCCGGTGCGGGTATCGGTGGAAATGTCGCTCGACGCTTTGCGCAAGAGGGCTATCACGCTGTTCTGTGCCGGCGTAGCGACCTCGACGGATTGAATCGAATGGTGAACGCCATCAAAAGCGATGGAGGTTCCGCAACCGGATTTCTCCTCAATGCGATCGAGCCAAACTCCATCGAAGAGAGGGTTGCCGCCATCGAGGCCGACATCGGTCCAATCGAAGTCGTCGTGTACAACCTGGGCGCCCAGATTGGCGACAGGGCATTGAAGGACACCTCGCTCAAGGCGTTTGAAACGGGCTGGCGCTTGGGAACGTTCGGCCTGTTTCGCCTCGCGTCGGCCGTATGCCCGCTGATGGAAGCGCGTGGCAAAGGAACAATCCTGGTGACCTCGGCAACCGCGGCGATGCGTGGAAATGGCGGTCAACATTCGCATGCGGCTGCGATGGGAGGGCGACGAATGCTTTGCCAGACACTCAACGCAGAGTTCGCATCGAAGGGCATCCACGTGGCTCATATCGTGATCGACGGCGCCGTGGATGCGCCCGACACTTTGGGAAAAATGCTCGGGCCCGAAAGGTTCCAACAGCTGAGAGAAACCCGGGGCAACGAACATGATGGACTGATGCTTCCCACGCAGATCGCGGAGACCTACCTTCACCTGGCGCGACAACACCGATCCACCTGGACCTTTGAGATCGACCTGCGGGCGTTCTCCGATCGTCCATGGTGGAATCACTGAGTAACTCGGGATCGAATGCGCGTCCTTTACTCATCCCCTTAACGGAATTTGGGAGCACAAAACATGACTCAATCCGACGAACGCGCCACTCAACCTTCCGGGCAAGACGTTGCACTCATCGTCGGGGGCGGCCCCGGCATCAGTTCAAGTTGCGCGAGACTGTTCGCGAAAAACGGCATGCGGGTTGGTATCGCAGCGAGGAATCCGGACAAACCGGTCCTGCAGAATCTTGAGAAGGCGCACGGTGTCCGCCGCTACGCATGCGATGCGAGCGATCCTGCGGCGGTCGGGCTGCTATTCCAGAATGTCGTTCGAGACCTTGGGGTTCCCACGCTGGTCGTGCACAACATCGACGGCAGGGTTCCCGAGATATTTCGCAAGCAGATTACCGAAGCTGACCCGAGCGCCGCGCTCGCGACTCTTCGCAACTCGGCGTTCAGCGCGTTTTTGATTGGCCAGCAGGCAGCTCGGCTGATGCGCGAAAACAAGCCCAACGCCAATGGCGCGAAAGGAACGATCATCTTCACCAATGCCAGCGCGGCGCTAAAAGGTTTCCCGCTGAGCGGCGCCTTTGCGATGGCGTGTCAGGCCAAGGCTGGACTCGCACAGAGCATGGCAAGGGAGCTGATGCCGCAGGGTATCCACGTAACAAATGTGCCGATCGACGCCGCGATTGGCTGGACGCAGGAAGACGGTACTCGCGCGCACCGACTGGCAGGAACAAGTCTCGACGACAACATGGCAGACCCGGACTGCATCGCGGAAACCTATCTGCAGTTGCATCGCCAGCATCGGTCGACCTGGGCGTTCGAGGTGGTGCTACGACCATGGGTCGAGAAATGGTAACTGGCGCTCGCGACGCCAAGTCGCCGTGGCGAGCGCGTCGAGTTCCGCGAACAGAATGAATCTCTATTGGGTGCCACCGGCCTCCGGCGCCAATGCAATTGCTATCGATTGGGTAAGAGTGATGATAATTCGGTCGCCGATCTGAACGCCTTGTAACGCAACCGGATTCGTCACGTGGATGTTCTCCGTTGAACCGTCTGGAGCTTGCAGAGTTACGCGCTGATCGGCCTGATCGATGGCAGAGACCACAACGACGAGCTGCGCCTGCCGTGCAGCGGCCGCGCCCGGGACCTCGCCGGGTTTCGCGGTCCAGAGCCCGGCGGCCAAAGTGGCGACTGGCGGCTTGTCACTTGGGCCCTTGCCGACAATGCTTACAGACTCCGTAAATTGCGCTACGTAACGGTCACCGGCTTTCAGAGACTGCAGGTTGTAGGGATTGTTAACGGTAAGGGTGATGTTTTTGGAACCCGGTCCCTGCAATGTCACCTGTTTCGTTGCGGAATCTACCGCGACAATCTTGCCGTGTACCGTTATTACTGTCTCGGCTGCAATTCCAGTTACGGGCGTCGGGCTCCCAGCCGCGGCGGTCTCTGTTGGAGCGGTTGCTGTCGGCGAACTCTGCGTACTGGCGCATCCAGCCAAGCTAATGATCAAGGTCAACAAGACTGGGTAGATGAACTTGGTGCAGTTTCTCATAATTTCATCACTCTATTTGAAGAATTCGGTCCGGAACATCCATTCGCCCTTTCAAAAACCCCCCGACACCTAGCCGTTCATCAAACTGCGCGCAAGTTGCGACGCACCTTTCTGTCGGTTCCCGTAGTGATTGGAGGTAGCGCCTTGTTGGCTACCCTACTGCTTGGTTTTGGGAGTCCACAACCGCGTCACAATTTTAAAAGCTTTACTTGGATGTAAGGACCTTGCCAGTTGTGGTGTCGATGTGAAAAATCCAGAACGCAGTCGCGTCCTCCTGCATTATCATGGCGACCAATCCCACGTTCGGTGCAAAAAAGGTATATGCGGTATCATTCGTATGTGCGGGCCCAACCTTACCTTCGGAGTTTGCGCGGAACAGAACGGCTGGGAAGGTACCGGCAGGGACCGTCACCTGATAGGTCCCTACATAGGTGTATGTTCCATTAAGTGAGCCCGAGTAGTCCTGATCAGTGGGATTGTCGAGATAGTTGACCGAGACTCTCTGCGAGAAAGATCGCGTCTCACCGGGTTGCATGCCTTTCGGAACGAAGGGGTTGGCAGGCGTGGTAACGACAACGACACCCTCGCCGGGATCACTGACCGCGGGCATCACCAACCATCCGTCCATTCCTTGCGCGATGAAACCAGTCAGCGAAGGTGAAAGCGTTAGGCGCCAGGCGAGTCTTCCGCCAGGGCGCCTGACTCTTGCTACTTCACTGGATTCCGAGTTACCGGCCTTCGGGCCGCTGGTGATCTGATAGGTCAGCGACCTGCTCGTGAGCGGAAAGTAAGTAGATACATCACCGATCGGCTGGCTCGGCAGAGCATTGCCTACGACTCCAGGCCCAAGCTGAGCAGTTATCTTTTGCTGGTCCTCGGGCGGCAATGGCAGCACGACACCCTGGGCACGAGCCGTTCCGGTTATAAGTAGGAGAAAACCCAGAACTATAGTTAGAGACATTCGCATCGAAGGTCCTTCCTCAGGCTCAAAACCAACCAACTGCGCTGCGTCTCGAATACCGTGATGTTTCATTCTGAACTCTCATACTGATTCGTGCGTGACGGGCGTCCACCATCGGACGCCCGTCAGTCGCGGCTAGTCGGCTGCGCCGATGGTTTGCACGAGGCGATGGATATCCATCAAAGGCAGTGGGTCTCCCGGGTGCTGAAGATTGGGAACCATATCGTTCGACGCTCCACCCGGGAAGCGCTTGATGTTCGGAAAATCCACGACGGATTTATCAAACGCCATCAGCGGAATATCGATCAGTGATAAAGCCCAGCCGTTGTCATAGCCGGCATAGCGGCCCGGCGAGGTCGTCGGAGTGCGCGTGCTGACTGCGCCGTTGAACGTCATGTCGTATTTCTCGAATGGATCCATGGTCAGGTTGTATATGGACCCGATGGCACCGAGATTCTCTGTTGGCCCCAGCCAGGTGTCCTTGGACGTATACAGGTACTTCCACGCGATTCTGAGACCAGGGTTCTCGGGATCGCCGCCGATGTCAGCTCGCGCGCCGGCGAAGGTTTCACCGTCGATATAAATCCATGAGTCACGGGCCGAATGGGGCGCCTTGCCCAATATGTAAGCGCTATTATCTATGCTGTCGAAATAGATAGGCTTGCCATCATTATCCTTCCATGCGCCATGAGGCGGGGGTGTGAGGCCGACCATCGATGCGAGCGTTGCCCAGCAGTCGATGTGCGACATCATCTCGCCATAGCGCGCGCCGGCCGGAATGTGACTCGGCCACCACATGATGCCGGGTACGCGGAACCCGCCCTCGAACGGCGATCCTTTTTCACCTCGGAATGGAACAGTGCCGGCATCAGGCCACGCATCCTGCCACGCGCCGTTGTCGGCCGTGATGATGACGATGGTGTTGGGAGCCTCCGATCGGATTTCATCCATAACGCGCCCGATATTGGAATCGAGTTCCATCATCGCGTCCGAATAGTTGCCGAGGTGCGATTTGCCGATGAAAGCCTTGGCCGGAATGTTCGGATTGTGCATCTTCATGAAATTGACATCCATGAAGAACGGCTTGTCACTCTTCGCGTGCGTCTTGATGTAGTCGACAGCATAATCGGCCTGCCGCACATCGAATTCGTGCAGATAGTCGTAGTCTATGCGCGCGACCTTGGTTGCGGGTTGGCCAGCGGTGCCTTCCCATTCATACAGGTTGACGATCTTTTGATATTCGTCCCAGTAGGCCGGGTTGTATTTCGGGAACCAAGGGTGTGCGTACCAATCGGTGTCGTCATAGGTATAGACGCCCGGATAGTACGCGGCGAACGCCTTCATTTCGTCGAATCCATGTTCGATCGGATAGAATTTCGGCTGATCGCCCAGATGCCACTTGCCTGAGAAGTAAGTGCTGTAGCCGTTCTTCTGGAAGAACTCGGCGATCGTCGGCGTGGACTTCGTCAGACCATTCGGGTCGCCCGGTACAACCACGACTGAGAGGGCCGATCGGATCGGGATGCGTCCGGTCATGAACGAGGCGCGACCCGCCGTGCAGCTCGCCTGGCCATACCAGCTGGTGAAGACGGCGCCTTCCTTCGCCACTTGATCAATATGTGGGGTTGGATGGCCAAGGTTCGCGCCACCGCCGTAGGCGCCGAAGTCATTCCAGCCCGTGTCGTCGGTCATCAGCATGACGATGTTCGGCTTCTTGTCCTGCGCCCATACGGCGTGCGCGAACGAGAAGCCGATAATACCGCCAACTAAGACCGCGATCGTGAAAGTTCTAGTTTTCCAATTGAGCATCGAAATCCTCCGTTTCTCGAGCGGTTTGGCCGTCGCTCAATTTGAAGCCGAATTCGTTTTGTTTCAGGCTGGCTCTCCTGCATCGACAAATTCTTAGCTCTGCGCCGGAGATTTTCCCTGCAGCTGCAAAATGCGATTCGGGATCTTCTGCGCCCAGTAATCCATCGCGTTCTGCGCGTCGCCCCATTGGAACGAAGCTGCACTCTTGATCCCCATGCCACCAGCACGCTGATCAACTGCTTCGACCAGTAGCGCACCGGTGACTGAATCGTTCAGCTTCATTTCGGCTTCCGCGGATCCCACGAACGCATAGCTATCAGTCGCCATCGACTGCGCGAGGTTGAGCACGCGAGCTTGCGGAACGATTACAGAGACGGTGCGGAGTCCGGGCACTGCAGTCGTCGCGTCCATCAGTGCTACTCGCAAGGTCATGACGCCGGGTCCCGGCTGATCGACTAGGGTAAAACTCTTGGACAGGTTGGTCTGAAGTTGGTTGTAGAAGTATTCAGTCAGCGTTGCTTGATCCGCGGTCGACACTTTCGAATCTGCGGTCGCCCAAAACTCAACCGGCATCAGCTGTATCTTGGTGTAACTGGCCCATTGAGCGTTGGGGTTTATCCAGACTAGAGCGGCACCGCCCTCTGGACCCGGAGCCAACTTGGACGCATCGGGGCCTAGAAACCCCGTGACGGAAGAAGGCAGCGGGCCGCCCGACTCGAGAGCTTTCGCCGCCTCTGGCGTACTCTCTACGGTGGTCGAGCATCCCGAAGCCAGTAGCAGGGCTGCCAAGCCCGCCGCGGCCATCGTGGTCATCATTTTCCTTCGTAAGCTGTTAGTCATTAGAGCCTCCTTTATAGGTTTGGTATCTCGACAGTAACTCCGCGTCGGCGGACGCGCAGAGGATGTCCCCACCTCGGAGTCTTTGACAGCGGAGAATTCTCTGCGCGCTCGCTGAAACAGCGCGCCGTGTTGCCGAAAGTGTCACGGCGGCAGTTTGCGCCGCACGAAGTACCTGGATCAATTGAACCTTAGTTCATTGAACTAAGGTGTAATAGAAATAGGCGTCCGCTTAGGTGCAATGTTGAAGGAAGGCTAGCCAGCGACCGACCCGGCCAGGAGATGAGACCAAGCCACGCGCGATATGGCGAGATGTCCGCTAACAGGGGATCTTTTGCAGAGTCAAGCGGGCATGTCGAACCTTGGTGCAATTCTCTGCTGTCACAGTTTCGTAGTGAGATCCGCACTGGGATAGCGCCATCCGAAGGCCAAAATTGCGTCACGAGGAGTCTGAAAGTTATTTCGAAATGAGGATTGTAGGAAGTTTGGCAATGAAGGAGGCGCGTCGGTCCGGCCGACCATCCAGGATGGCCAAGTCAAAGGTTCGCGTCAAAAAAGTAGCTGGAAGTCCCCGTCCGGGAACCGTTCTGGTGGTGGATGACGATCCGTCCGTCCTGAGAGCAATGGGCAGACTGATCTCTGCCTCGGGTTTCACCGTCAAAATGTTTGCCAAGCCATCTGAATTGATGGCTAGTGAGATTCCAAAATCAAACGCGTGCATGGTGGTCGATATAGATCTGCCTGAGATGACCGGAATCGAGATGTGTGAGGTTATGAAAACTTCAGGACGTGGCCTGCCTGCGATACTAATCACCGGCCGAACCGACAACAGGACTCGTTTGCAGGCGGCACAAGCGGATGCGGTCGCAGTCCTCTTCAAGCCATTCGACAGAGTGCCGCTACTCGATGCAATCGGCCGCGCGCTCGCTCTTTCCACAAGAGATTGATCCGACTATAAGAACGAAACGAGGAGAGGCCCTCCGGATCCGCGCCATCCGGGAACTTCGGGCTGATGAACAGTATGGCTAATCGCGCCGAAGAATTTAACGGCACGAAAGCAGCTGCCGGTGCGCTTGCCGAATTCGCTCGAGATCCGCATGTTGCGGACTTCGAGAAGCTTCTGAGCGACTTGTCCGCTTCTTTCATCCGCGTATCCGCTGAAGAGGTCGATGCCGAAATTGACCGATGGCTTCAGTTGATCGTGCTCGCGATGAATATCGATCGCAGCACCGTCGTGCAATTCGAGCACTCCGAGAGGACCTTTTACGTGACCCATCAGTGGGCGCGAGAGGGTCTAGCCGCGCCGGAGAGAGGCCGGAGGGTGGATGACACCAGTTCTTATCCCTGGCTCGCCGCCCACGTACTATCCGGCGAAGTTGTGGTAATTCCGCGCGTTGAGGACATGCCTCCGGAGGCCTCCAAAGATCGGGATAGCTTCCGCCGTGATGGGAACAAGTCAAACGTTACGATTCCGTTGCGGATTGCCGGAGTCGTAGTCGGCGCCGTTCTGTTCGGCACCCTCCTTTCGGAGAAAGCGTGGACTCAGAAAGAAGTTCAGCGTCTCAAGCTGGTGGCAGAAATATTTGGAAACGCGCTGGAACGAAAGCGCGTCGATGCGAAGGTTCGCCGCTTGTCGAAGGAATTGCAGCAGGTTTCACAAGTCGTGACGATGGGAGAGATTACCGCTTCCCTGGCGCATGAATTGAACCAACCGCTTGCGGCGATCCGGAACAACTCGCAGGCTGCTCTCGAACTGCTTGCGGCGAAATCGCCAGACCTTATGGAAGTAGCGCTCGCCCTCGAAGATATAGTTCGAGACAACACCAGGGCAGCGGACGCCGTTCGCAGCGTCCGCGCCTTATTTCAACGCGGCGAAACAAAGATGTCGGCCGTCGATGTCAAAGAGATTCTGCTCGATGTCAATCGCATCGTACGCCCCGACGCGAAAATGAAAAATATATCCATGTCGATCAATGCACCTGATTCTCTACCGCTGGTGCGGGGCAACAAGACCCATCTGACACAGGCAGTGTTGAACCTGGTCCTGAACGCATTCGATTCGGTGTGCGAAACGCACGGTCCACGCGAGGTCGGTTTACTGGCGGCCAGGAGAGAACCTGGCAACGTCAAGGTGTCGATCCGGGATTCGGGTAAGGGCATCGATTCCAAGGTCATGCCGCATTTGTTCGAACCATTTTTCACGACGAAGCCGACGGGAATGGGTATGGGACTCGCCATCGTAAGGTCAATCGTCGAGAACCACGGCGGCCGGCTCTGGGCAACGCAGAATATTGACCGGGGCGCGACGATAGAGTTTGAAGTGCCGGTTGAAGCAGATACTCCACGCACCAGCTAGGTCCGGTGACTAGGGGGATAATGTGAAAGTCGCCATTATTGATGATGATAAATCGGTGCGCACTTCATTGGTGCGAGCCATCAAAACCGCAGGGATGGAGGTAGCTTCTTTCTCGTCGGCGCACGAGTTCCTGCACGATCCCTGCCTCAATCAAATCGACTGTGCGGTGACGGATGTGCTGATGCCTGGCATCGACGGCCTCGCGCTTCAAGAAGTGCTTGCTCAAACTCAACCCCATCTATCACTCGTGTTTATTACGGGCCAAGGTGACGTCCCGACGGGCATCAAGGCAATGAAGGGAGGCGCCGTCGACTTTCTTGAGAAGCCCGTCGATCGCGAAGCGTTGCTTGAGGCTATTCGTCGCGCCGCCGAACGTAGTCACGACCAGAAGCTATCGCGCGCCGAGATTGACAACCTTCAACGACGATACGAGCTTCTCACGCCACGCGAACGCCAGGTCTTCCAGCTCGTTACCTCGGGACTACTCAACAAGCAGACGAGTTTCGTGCTTGGCACGACCGAACAGACCGTTAAAGTTCACAGAGCCCGAGTGATGTCCAAGATGGAAGCCCAATCGCTCGCTGAATTAGTACGTATGGCGGATCAATTGCACGTGCTGCCTGCAAACAAAGCCGATTGAATCAGCATCGCTACTAAGCGCTAGAAGAGACAAACGTCAACGCAGACGTCGGCTCGCCCTTCGGGTTCAAGTCAGGATCCTCCGCGCGATGAGCGACCCGTCCTTGAGGTACGCGAATTTCAAGCGGAGACCCATGTTGCCGTCGTCGGTCTGGGCATATCCGGTGTTGAGGCCGACATGGTCGCCGCAGCTCGCGGTGCACTTGGTCGAGGTCGTAGTCGTGATTCCCGCCGCTCGATTTCGAGGTCGAGCTCGCGGTGCGGGTCGTGCCGGTGTTGACCATCGCGTACATGTCGGGAACTATGCGCATCGTAAAATCATCAACCGGCGAGAATCTGAAATCCAGATAGGCACGGGTCATGGCAAATTCATTGAAGGAGTTGTTCCCCGGACCCGGCCACGTCTGGTTGCCGTCGGTGAACTGAGGACCAAACCCGGTGCGTCCAATAGCCGTAGTCTCCGTAACAGGGTGCCGATCGAGATCTTTTTGTACCATCGATCGCCAAACTCCGGGGCGAATGAGCCAGCATCGTGGACCCAGATCAACAGGTACCGACCACATCGCGCCTCGCGTATTCAATGATGGGAGCGTCAAACCGCGCGGTCGACAGGAGGCCGATCAACTTTCGGAGTAGACAGGCGGAGATAGTCAACGCTGCGAATCCACCGATGAGCGATAGGACCAAGCCGGTTTAGCTATGAATCGAGACACAAGAAGCTCGCGTTGGTCTCACTTTTCGGAACTTCGGGACGGCTGAGGTGTCCAGACGACATGGCCCGTAGTCGCGATGTCGATGTCGACTTGCTTCGCCACAGTTAAAAAAAGGACGCTCGGATCTTTCATACCCCATTCGACGTACGGAACTGAAAACTGTGCTGTGGCAGTCAGGTTGTCTCCCACGAGCTGACCTTGTGCCGTGAGAGCGACATCATGTCTCCCCCCGTGGAGCGTCAGCACCCCTTGCATCGTCGCTTGAAACTGACCTCCACTCCTCAGTTCCAGAGTAAAGTGCTGAGGGTCGAAAGTTATCTCTGGATACCGTTGAGCCTCGAGAACATTCTCTCGCATATCATTGTCACGCGCGCCGATGCCCGTGTCGCCGCTCCTGGCGTCGACGACAATGGACCCCCCAGCTTTTCCAGTAGCGGGGTCCGCGATGATGGTTCCTCGTTCAAGTTTGAAAGTTCCATGTGTAGTGTGTAAGGCACCCGGCAAACGAAATTCAATCAGTGTCTTTGATGGGTCGAGTTCAAGCGTTCCAGACCGCAATTCCGCCGACGTCGCACCATGAACTAGGACCGCTGTGGTCAGCAGGTATGCGAAGGCGCAACTTCTAATGACATTTATGAGGCGGCGCGCCATGCTCAGAACTTCGGTCCAGAAGCTGGTTGAGGCATACATCAACTCGAGGGTCGATGAGTCTTTTGCCTCCTTTAAGTTCATTGTCTACTCACCACAACGATTTATTTCGTAGTGTGAGTCAGTGTGCAGGCAGTGCGGGCTGCGAGGCCCACTTGATGAGCAACATTTTTTCATCGTCGGTGAGGCGTGAAGAGTGATCGAGCGCCGTGTAGTCTCCCGGCGGCATCGAACCGTCGCCGACGGCCTGCTCGATGTTCTTTAGCGCATCGGCTTTTTTCTGCGCGTCATAAGTTTGCCAATCGGAAAAATTCAGCATCCCACGCGCCGAGTTGGCCGCGAGGTACGTCGGTGAAACTGCGGCGTACCAGGGTGCGCTCCCGCCGGTCGAATGGCACTCGTAACACGATTGCTGAAGGATTGCGTTCACCTGAGGATCGGTACTGACTGCGTTCGTGGAATGTTGAGCGGTCGTCGCGGGAGCAGCCGTCTGCTGCGAACTTGAACAGCCCATAAACAAGAGAGCTAGATCTAGGAGCAACACCATCGGGAGTTGAATCTTGAATATCCTCATACCTTCTAGTCATCGAGACTCAGGAAACGCAGAAGTCCTGCTACGATGAAGATCACGCCTATGCCAATGGTTGCCGCCAATGGCAGCAACGCAGCAGACGGCGGTTCGTTACGAATCATCAAATCGTTGAACGCCTGCATCGTCCATGTCGTAGGTAGCCATCGAGCGAGTTCGCGCATCCATCCGGGCTCGAAGTCCAGCGGCCACCAGCATCCGCCGATTGCCGCCATCGCCATGCTGATAGTCACGCCCACTGACATCACCGAGTCGTGCGCGGTTGCAATTGAGGCGACCACCAGTCCTAGCGCTGCAGCCGCGAAAGAGATCCCGACCGTCGGTATGATCAAGGCTAGAGGATTGCGCCCAAGCGAGATTCCGAACAGCGCCCATCCTACCGCGAACAGCAACACCATCTGCACGATCCCGACGATGAACCGCGCGAATAATTTTCCCAGCAGCATACCTGTAAGCGGCGCACCACTGACCTGGAGGCGCTTCAAGGTCCCCCAATCGCGCTCATCGAAGAGCGTCAGCGCGATTCCCAGCATCATGCCAATCAGGAGAAACGTGACGCCGAATCCGGGTACGTACTGATCGAAAGCATTCACTGCAACAGCCTCGCCCTCGATAGCTGGATGCTCAACGAATCCGAGAGATCCGGGAAGGGTCAACGCCTGCGGCGCGCCAAAGGACTCGATTTGCGATTGAGCCGCCGTTCTCGCTTGTTCGGTGATCCTTCTGCATAACTCGTCAATACGAAGCTCGAGAGCGTTGACCTCGACTCGCCTGACGGGGTCGACGAAAAGTATCAGCCCAGGTTGGCCGCCCGCGGCGACGGCGGCGCTCGTTCCCGCCGGAATTAGCATCGCGATAGGAGTCCGATCGCGTCGGCTTACAACGCGTCGCGCTTCGTCGGGGTCGTCGAGCATCTCCAAAGCGACGCCGTGCTCCCTGCGCAGAGCCTCAATTATTCCCTGGGCTACTTTTCCGTGATCGAGGTCGACCAGGGGTAGCCGAAAAGAATTCGCCGAGCGACCGTACAGACTGCCGAGCGAGTATCCCGCGACGGTGATAATTATGACCGGCGCGAACAACAGCATGAACAGCACGATTGGATCCTTGACCAGGAGCCGGGCCTCGTTTTGAGTGGTTAGCCAGATTGCTCGAAGCATGGCGATACGCTCAAAGGACCTGGTCGCGCAGCGTGTGGCCCGTCAGCGCGATGAATGCGTCCGCCAGATTCGGGCTGTGCAGGTTGAAATCGACGACGTTCACTTCCAAGGTCCGAAGCCCGTGCAGCACCTCCGCCACCTGCGTGAAACTGTTCATCTCGAGGATCGCCTTGCCCTCGCTGACGGTGGTTCCTATTTCACGCACCCCGGCAAGGCTGCGGAAGCGCCCGTCCGGCAACTGCCCTCGATAAGTCAGTTCGATGCGCGGCCGACTGCCTCCGAGCGAGATCACCTTTTCGAGGTCGCCCTCGGCGATCAGTCTGCCGCGATCGATCAGCAGCACGCGATCGCAAATGCGCTCTGCCTCTTCCATGTAGTGAGTGCTGTAAATTACGCCCGCGCCCGCATCGGCATAGCGCCGAATCCGCGCCAGTAACTGTTCGCGCGACTGAAAATCGACGCCAACCGTCGGTTCGTCCAACAACAGCACGGGCGGACGATGGACAATCCCACAAGCCAGGTTCAACAGCCGCTTCATCCCACCGGAGAACGCATGCATAGGATCGCTGGCGCGATCGCCGAGACCGACCTCGTCGAGCGCGCGCTTGCAATGCTCTATTGCGTCGTTGTGGGAGAGTCCTTGCATGCGTGCGAAATGCCATACGTTCTGCGCCGCGCTAAGCGTGGGATACAGCGCGAGCGATTGCGGCACCAGCCCCAGCAGCCGTCCCAGTCCAGTCGGGTCGCTCTTTCGCGGCTTACCATTGATAAGAACATGACCGCTATCGGGTTTAAGGACAGTCGCAAGAATCGACAGCGTCGTGGTCTTGCCCGCGCCGTTGGGTCCGAGCAAGGCGGCAATTTCACCTGGCCCTACTGCGAGGCTTACATTATCAAGCGCAAGCCGCGCGCCGTAACTCTTCGAAATCTCGATGGCCTCGAGAAGTGGTGCCTTTGACGGACTCATTGAAACATTACGCTGCCGATACCTTTATCCGCTCGGGATTGACGACTGAGGTCGGCGTCGCTCGATTTCAGTTGGCGAACGCCTGTGGAGCAACAGCGACGGGCTGGCTGACACGCGTGAGCATAGCCGTTACGCGCATCGCGCCGGGCCAGACCCTGAGGCAGAAAGGCAACACAGCGCGCGCGAGTGCGTTGTTCAAGCCGTGGTCGGCGGCCTTGGCCAGACGCATCTGGAGCAGCATTGCGGAGCGTAGTTTTGGCTGAAAGACCTGCGCCGGCTCCGCCGCGAGATACGCAGCGGCGGCACGGCGGGCAGTATGCAGCGCGATGGATATGCCGTCACCGGTGAACGACGGGATGACGGCTGCCTGATCGCCAATGCAGTAGAGCCCATCCTCCGTTGTGCGACGGATGTAACCGTAAGGGATATGAGCGATGACGATCGGTTTGTCGAGCAGCGGCTCCGCACCGTCAAGCCGCATTGCGAGGTGGGGACAATCCTGCTGCATCTTCGCGAGGAGGCCCTCCCAGCGCAGACCCGCACGTGCAAAATACCACCGTTTCACCACCAAGCAGAAATTCGCAATGCCGTTTTCCACCGGTTGGATACCCCCGTAGCCTCCGGAATAGAGCATCAACTCGGAAGCGTCTCCTAGGTCAGCGGTCTGGGCGGCAGACAACCGATAATACATCTTGAAGGCGACCCATTGATGAGGGTCCTTCGGGCGACCGTGGCCGCGCAGATCGTGCTTGCCCGTGGCGAGAAAGGCGGTTGGAGCTTCGTATGTGGTGCCGTCGTCGAGCGTAGCCCGCCAGAGGTTGGCGGTCGCGCGGCTGAGCGACTGCACACTGCGACCGCGCTCGACGCGGACTCCGGCGGTGACAGCCTCGGCAATGAGCGCTGTATCGAGCGCCTTGCGCGTGAGCGAGGCTGCGCGAAAAGGTAGCGGAGCCTCCGCGGCGCGTCTGGCTGCGGCAAGGCGAAC
This sequence comes from Binatus sp. (SeqCode), assembly GCA_050010075.1. GTDB lineage: Bacteria > Desulfobacterota > Binatia > Binatales > Binataceae > Binatus. The sequence goes on from JBEKLS010000051.1 coordinate 18,035, forward strand.
GTAATCGATGGGCACCGCGCCCAGCGAGGCGACGTCGATGCCAAGAGCATGCAGGTCTTCAAGGGCCTCACCGCTTAAGAATTCTCCGCAAACCTTATGGCGCGGCGTGGCTTCGCGTTCGATCAAGGTGACGCTTCGTCCCTTTCGGGCTAGCGCGATGGAAGCGGCACAGCCTGCCACTCCACCACCGAGCACGAGCACTTCATCTTGCAAGGGATCGCTCCTGATTTACGTCGCTGGATAGATGGGTGGCTACGGGCCTGTAGTCAGCTCGGAATTGAAGGGAGCCAGCTTCGGGAGATAGACCATTCGCGACCGTTACGTTGCGGCGCGTGGTGAGTTCGCTCCAGTTGAGCCCGAGGTCGACCAGAACGATCGAGGCCAGTGTAAAGGCGATCACGCCCACCGCCGACAGTATATCGCCAAGATGGCTCCAGTAGGCAGGCACAAGGTTCAGCACACGGCTCGAGACAAATACAAACGTGACCGCATAGGAGCGGGCCATCCATTGGCGGTGGGCGACGATCTGTCTGTTACGCGCGGCGATCACAGCAGCTGTCGTACAGACGATCCATGCAGCGCTTTGCATCGCGGTCCCAGGCAGCCCCGGACGCCCGGCGGCGAGGGCTATCCCGGTAAAAGCGCCGATGATGACGGAAATAAAGTACGCGCGGCCTGCGACGCGATGGAGCTTCAGGTGACGCTGCCGAAGGCGCGACGAGAACTGTAGAGGGCCGGCCAGCAGAGCGAAGGTTCCGCAGATCGCGTGCGGGATGAGGAGTCCGCGGTCGGCTATGACCTGCAGGCGGTAGGCGTGGTACATCGGGTAATCAATGAAGAGAAGCACCTCCGAGGTGATGAAGACAAAGAGCGTCGTGATCCCAAGAAAGATCCAGAGAACGGTTTTGAATCTGAAACGGCTGGCGCTGGGCGCAGGCAGACTGAAAGATGCCATTACTCACCTCTCAGAACGTTAGACCTGATGAGGTGCGCCGCGAGATCGCGGCCTGGTTAACGAGACGCTTCAAAATCACCGACCTCACTTCCATCGCCCCACGCACAACCGTCCCGGCCGCCAACGTTCTACCCTCACCGCCTCCCGAGGAACATCAGCCGCAGTCAAGAGGCGTACCCAATCCTCTTTACGGAAGGCTCGCCGGAACGAGACCGGTCCATCGTGCCTCACAATCGGGTGCCACCGCACCAACCCAAACATCCGATAACTCCACTCCGCCCGTTCCAAATCGTTGATAAACCAACCCAGCTGCACACTAGCTTCCATCCGCCGCAGCAGCGCGACGATCTCTTCGTCCTCTAGATGATGTGCCAGCAGCGAACTAACGACGATATCGATCGGCTTCTCCGACCGATAAACCCTGGCATCGCCGGTCACCCATTTAATTCCGAGCTCCTTCGGCGTGGACTCCGCTGCCGCGCGCGCCGCATAAGGATTCAAGTCGATTCCCGTTAACTGCACAGCGATGCCCCGTCTCCGTGCCCAGCCTGCAATCTGCCGCAGTAGATCTCCACCGCCACTGCCCAGGTCGACGATGTGCATCGGCTCACGCAAGCCGCGCGGTAGCTGCTCCAGCCACGTCAGCGTTGGTCGATAGCCCAGCAGCCAGCGATTCGCTTTTTCCAGACTGCGCAGGCAGTCACGGAAATCCTCATAACTACAGTCACCATCCATAAGCTCCGGGAACTCACGCGGAGAAACCCGCCGACTGAGATCAGCCGATTCATGCCCTAGAGGGCTAACTGTGTTGTTCGATTTCCGTCTAATTCCCGGAACGATTCCCCCTGATGCCCGAGCGACTATTTCGTTGGACGCGCTACTCAATAGAGATTGGCTTTCCGAAAATTGATGGAACCGCGATTCCAGGCGACTCATACGCTAATTTCAGCGCGCTCGTTCGACACCGTCACAAGAGCGTGTTTTTTTTATTGCGCTCTTCATTTCTTCACGACTGATTTCCAGCGTGCTCAACAACGGCCAGACCACGCGCGCGAGAAAAACCCGGGGGCTTATTCCGGTCCCCGAACTCGCTAACCGTCGCCGATAATCAGGAATGAGACCCTCGCCGGGCATCTTGAAGTTCGAGAGGACATACGCGAGATCGGCCAGTGTCTCTTCGCGGTGCTGGATCAGCTCCAACTGGAGCATGTCGCGGTAGAAGCCGGCGTGCGCCGCCTCGTCGCGACCAACGAAAAGAAAAATCGCTTCCAACACTTCATCGCCAGCGTCGCGAGCTTTGGTTCTCTGCAAGTTATAAGCAGTAAATGTTGCGCCCTCCTGCAGGGCTCCGTAACACGTCATTTGGCGAACCGTCCCAAAAGGCAGTTGCCACTCCCTTGAAAAGGTCGCCGTCTCTAAGGCTTCGAACTCTGCCGGAGAGCGAAGACCCGAGCGAATGAGATATTCTCGAAAGACCAGTCCATGGCGTGACTCTTCAGCAGCCCAACAAATCTGAAACCAGGCCATCCCAAATATGGATCGCGTCAAATCGAGTGCCTTGGAACTGTAATCAGGCACGTAGAGTTCTTCGGTGCAGAAGATCTCGACGCGGTCGCCGACTTGGTCATTCGCTTTACCAGAGTCCAGTTTCTCCCACGGCACGTCATTGAAAATATTCCAGCGCCGCTTGTTCTCCGCCGTTTCGAGGAATTCGAGATAGATCTGATAAGCCCGGTCGCGCATCGTTGACGGCATAATCCCGTTCGTCTCTCTGTCCAGTACGGTGAACTCGCGCACCTTCTCCGCATTCTGAACCGCGAGGCCCCGTTAGACCCAGAAGGCTCCATCCTTATCGTCCGCTTGTGGATGCGATGCTGTTGATGTGAAGTAAGGCAGCAGCGACAGGTAGAGACTCCAAGCAAACGGCTTGCCAGTGCTTTACGCTAGTCGCCTTGGGCAATCGCACGGCTTCTCGTCTTCACGTCTCGACAGCAATTGTCAGTCGTTCCAAAATTTGAACGGGTGAAAAGGGTAACGTACAAACTTTTGAACGAACTGATCTGGAATTCGTCAAATTAGGGCGATTGTTAACGAATTTTAATCTCAGACAGCGGCATCGCGTTTGCTCATAGGTGTGTCACCTTTGGAGACACTTACTTCATGGTGACGCAATCATCGCTCGGCTACCTTCGACAAAGATGACTGAGAATAAACCGAGCAAGAATCTCTGGGCGCTTAGTTCCCTTGCAAGCACTATCGGTGCTGGCGATTTTGCCGCCGAGGATCACGACTCTTTTCGTCGGCAGGAGTTCGTCTTCGCTGCTCTCAATCTGTCGCTGATTGGTGCCCTGTTCGCGCTACAGGCAATATCGAGACTCGTTCGCGGCCGGCCTTCGGCGTCGGTCGTCCTCGTCTTGGCGGCAGGTTTTATAATCCAGGCTGCTTATTTCATCTGGCTTCGCGCGAGGGTCGCTACAATTTCTCAAGGCGCACGCCGGTTCCTCACCTATTGGTCTCTCGGGTTCAACTCGATGCTCGCGTTGGTGCTCACCTCGTTAACCATCAGGGGAGACACTGCGTATTACGCCTTGATGCTTCTTCCCATACTTGAAGCATCGTTCAGACTAAGCCTTGGTGTCACAATCGCAGTGATCGCGCTGGCGGACCTTATCAGTTTCATGGGTGCCATCGGGCTGAAATTCGGCGAATACATCGAAGCAGGCGCGATGGCAGTGATTTATACCGTGATGGGACTGCTGGTCTGGCTGCTTGTAAATAATCTGCGCACGCGCGAGGCAAAGTTTGCGCGCAATCTCGAAGAGCTCGAACGCACCCGTCAACAGTTGCTCTCTGAGGAGAAGCTTGCCGCGATCGGCAGACTGTCGCGAGCGATCGCGCACGAGATCCGGAATCCTGTTGCGATGATTTCGAGTTCACTGGCAACCGCCATCCGGCCGGGTCAGAACGAAGCGGAACGGGAAGAGATGTTCTCGATCGCGGCGAAAGAAGCCGTGCGTCTCGAACGGCTCACCACAGATTTCCTTGTCTACGCCCGTCCGCGCCCAGTGCAGGTTGCGCGGACAAATCTTGCCGACACATTGAACTACGTCGCAACCGTCGCGCGCGCGCATGCGGCCAACGAAGGCGTAACGATCGACGTCGCCGTCGACAGCAGCCTCGAGGGAGATTTCGATGCGACCCAGATGCATCAGGCGCTCCTAAACCTGGTGCTGAACGCAATCGATGCATGCCGTCAGGGTGACCTGGTGAAACTCGACGCCCAGAAAAACGGAAACGGAAAGATACGTATCGACGTAGTTGATCCGGAGGGACCGATCCCCGACGACATTGTGGCGCGCATTTTCGAGCCGCTGTTTACTACCAAGCGGGGCGGCAACGGACTTGGACTCGCGATCGCGCGCAATATCGCACGTGCGCACGGCAGCGATATCGTATTGCGAATCAACGAGTCGCGGCGAGTATGCTTTTCGATTGAAATACCAGCGCACTCAGAGAGCCAATCTCCCAGCTAGGGGACGGACTATGGGCAAAATACTGGTTGCAGATGACGAACCGCATTTGCGACGGATTCTCATCTCCAATCTTAAGCAGGACCATCACGAAGTAGTCGAGGCCGCCGGGGTCAACGACGCGCGGAGCGCGCTCGCCGAGCATACATTCGACGCTGTCATAACCGACCAGAAAATGGCCGACGGAGAAGGATTGGACGTCCTGGCAGCGGTGCGTGAGAACGATCCGACCCTGTCCGTGGTTTTTCTCACCGCGTTTGCGACAATCGAACTTGCGGTCGAGAGCATGCGCCGCGGCGCATTTGATTTCATCACCAAGCCCTTCGTTCCTGAAGTTCTGCTCGCATCGGCGACGCGCGCGATGGAGCACACCCGGCTTGTGCGCGAGAACAACAGGCTTCGCGACACGGTGGTACGACTCGAAGGCTCTTCGGAGATCACGGGGCGCAGCCTGGCGATTCGCCAACTTCGTGAGAAAATTGCGCGCGTTGCGCCAACCAATGCTACCGTCCTCATCACCGGAGAAACCGGCACCGGCAAGGAGCTAGTCGCCCGCTCTATTCATCGCAACAGCTTGCGTGCTGAGAAGCCCCTGGTCTCGGTCAATTGCGCGGCGTTTGCCGAGACTCTTCTGGAAAGCGAGCTGTTCGGACATGAGCGAGGCGCGTTCACCGGCGCGGACCGCGCGCGCGAGGGAGTTTTCGAGGCTGCACACGAAGGCACGCTCTTTCTCGACGAGGCCGCCGAAATGTCGTTGCCGGCGCAGGCCAAGCTATTGCGCGTGTTGACCGACGGCTTGGTCACGCGGCTCGGATCGACCAAGCCTCGTCACACCGATGTGCGGTTGCTGGTCGCGACCAATCGGGATTTAAAGCGGCGCGTTCAGGAAGGCCGGTTTCGCGAAGATCTGTACTATCGACTGGCGGTGGTTCCGCTAACAGTTCCTCCGCTGCGCGATCATCGCGAGGATGTCCCCGAGCTTTGTGCTAACTTCCTGGCGCAAGCTGTCCGAGATCTTAAGACGCCGCCGCGCAGAATCACCACGGCAGCAATTCAAACGCTCCTCAGCTACGACTTCCCCGGAAATATTCGCGAACTTCGCAATCTTATCGAGCGCGCCTGCATTCTATCGGGTCAGGAGGAAATCATTCCTGAGAACTTCCCGGTGTCGGCGACCCGCAGTGCAAACGGCGTCGCGCCCCGCAGCTCTGCCGAGCTCACTCCCGACCAACTCGCCGAGATGATTCCGGAGACACACAACCTTCGGGACTTTCTGGCGTCGTTGGAAAAGGCAGTGATTCAGCGGGCGCTGAAAATAACCGATGGCGCTCAGGCAGAGGTTGCGCGTCGGCTGGGAATGTCGAAAAGCGATCTTTCGTACAAACTCGGCAAACATCGCATCAAGGATGCAGGTTGATAGGCTGGAACTACCAGGCTCGCCAGGATCGCGTTCTCAGAACGATACTTTCGATATCCGTGTGCATAGTAGGATTGCTCGCGTGTGCGTGCCCATCGGATGCGATCGATTTCTACGAAATCGAGATTTACGACACGGACACGACGCCAGCCGGTCATCTGCAACTCGAACTGCATTCGAACACGACCTCGACTGCGACCGGGCAACTCGCGAAAAGCCAGATCGATGTTTACCAGGTACACGAGACGGTCGAGGCGACCTACGGAGTTATGCGCTGGCTCGAAGTCGGCCAGTATTTCTGCACCGCGAAGCTCTCGAACGGCGATTATGAATACTCGGGATCGCGCACCAAAGTTCATTTCGGCATTCCGCAGACCTTCGAGTGGCCGGTGCAGTTCGGCGGCAACGTCGAACTCGACTATATGCGGCACGCGGCCGAGGAAAATCCGACGACGCTTGAGCTGCGTCCGATTGCAGGCGCGAACTACAAGGCATTTCGGCTGGTAGGGAACTTCGCGTTCGAAGATCCGTTCAGCGGTCCGGGCGCACATCACGGAATGCAATTCGATCCGTCCGG